>NZ_JBSFKO010000012.1:0-256183 GCF_053598575.1 Streptomyces sp. NPDC001100 | reverse complement strand
AGATCCGATCCCCCGCCCACTCGGGCCCCCCGGGGGCACCCGGCCGGGGGACCCCCCCCGCCCCCCCGCCCGCCCCCGCGCGGCAGACCGCGCGAGGACGTCGGGTGGGTCAAGGCACACGGCGGCTCCGGCGCGACCTCGCTGGCCGAGGCCCTCGGCGGCGTGGATGTGGGCGCCCGCTGGCCGGAGCCCGCGCGGGGCGAGCCGTACCGGATCGTCCTGGTCGGCCGGACCAGCGCGAGCGGACTGCGGTCCGTGTCCCAGGCGCTAGGCGCGCTCACGGACGGCAAGGCCCCGCAGGGGCTCGAACTACTGGCCGTGGTCCTCGTCGCCGACGCCCCCGGACGGCTGCCGCTCAGTCTGCTGCGCCGCATCCGGGTCCTGCGCTCCGTCGCCCGCGTGCACCGCGTGCCGTGGATCCCCGCGTGGCGCACGGACGACCGGTTGAAGTACGTCCCCAGGCAACTCGTCACGCTCTCCCGGCTGGTGGGCAGCGACGTCTACGGCGAGGGAGCCGTGTCGTGAGTCAACTCCTTTCCAACGCACAGTACTTGGCCTGGGATCCGGGCGACGACGGCCGAATGATCCTCAACACCTTGTCCTGGTGTGCCTCGGCCTGCGGTGTCGCCGGACTGATCATCGTCGGTATGCAGATGGCGCTCCAGCTGCGCCGCGGCGACCCGGGTGAGGGCGGCGAGCACTTCCGCGGCGTCTTCTTCGTGGTCCTCGCCTGTGTGATCGCCACCACGGCCGGTCCGCTCGTCAAGTTCCTCGGCGATCTGACCCTGCAAGGCCCGTAGCGCCGACCGACCTTCCAGTACTGCCAGTTCACCCTCCCGCCCACCGCTCCGGCCGGGCGCCGAATCCTCGGAGAGTCCTCATGTCCGCCATGCTCTACGAAGCCTCCAACTTCCTGGCCGCCACCGTTCCCCAGCCGAAGAGCGACGCCCCCTCCGAACTGACCGACAAGGTCAACCTCGTCCTCGGCATACTCGCCTGGGCCGGTACCGCGGCCGGTGTCTGCGGTGTGCTGGTGACCGGCACGATGATGGCCATCTCCGTGAAGCGGGGTGAGAGCTCGGAGCACATGAGCCGCCTCGGCATGGTGCTCGGCGGCTGTGTCCTGGTGGCCACGGCCGGCCCGCTCGTCCAGTTCGTCTTCAACTAGAGGGCGTGGGGCAGTGGGCATCTTCAAGCGCGGAGAACAGCGGTCCGAGGAGTCCGGACCGTACTGGAAACAGCGCAGTTGGCAGGCATCGGCGGGGTTCCTCGCGCTGGTCGTCGTCCTGGGCGTGATCACCACGGTGACATCCGGCTCGGGCTCCGGTGGCGATGCCGAGGCGCCGGCGTCCAAAGGCCCGCTGTCCGGCACCGTCACCCGGAAGGACGGCCGCCCCGGCGGCTGCCGTACCGACGACAGCGCGGGCGACGCGATACCGACGTCCGTGCCGAAGGACATCAGCTGGCACGGGACCGGCATCGGGCGGGTGCCGGTCTCCGCCTCGGCGGGGCCGACCAGGATCCAGGGCGCCGTGTGGTGGTGCTTCGCGCACACACCCATGGGTGCCGTGCTGGCCGCCACCGACATCCCCACCCGGATGAGCGGATCCCAGTGGCGCACCGTCACCGACCAGCAGGTGGTCGCCGGGCAGGAACGCGAACTGTTCGTGTTCCAGCGCACCGCCGTGCCGGACACGGACGGTTCGGACGCGGCGCCGGTCACCTCGTCGTACGCGGGGTTCCGGGTGACCTCGTACACGAGCGCGGCGGCGACCGTCGGGCTGTTGATCAAGAACGACCAGGGCTATGCCAAGACCACCGTCTATGTGCGCTGGAGCGGTGGCGACTGGAAGATCCAGCCCGACGCGAGCGGCGGCCTGTACTCGCAGCTGTCCTCCGAGCAGAGCCCCGTCGGCTACACACTCTGGGGGGCCTGACGTGGCGGCCTGCAGCAACGGGAATCCGCTCGCGGACGCGATCACCGGGTTCTTCAGCTTTCTCGGCGACCCCGTCGGGACGGTCATAGGTCTGATCGCGAAGACGATCCTCGCCGCCGCGATCGCGGTGTTCGCGGGGCTGGCCGAGACCGTGCCGACCCTGGACGACACGACCACCTCGCACGATCTCAGCAACAAGACATCGTGGATCGTGGTCTATCTCGCCGTCGGTTCCCTGCTGTTCGCGGCCGGCAAGATGGCGATCGAGCGCAGGGGCACCGCGGGTGTCACCGCCCTGAAGGGCATCATGCGCGTCGTCCTCGTCTCGGGCGCCGCCACCACCATCTGCCTGGCCGCCGCGAGGGTCGCGGACAACTACTCCTCCTACCTGTTCGACAACTCCGTGCAGAAGGCGCTGGACAACATCGGCGCCTGTGGCGACAACAGCAACATCCAGTCCTTCCTGCTGCTGATCCTCGCCTTCCTGCTGCTGCTCGCGGGGATCCTGCACACGATCCTGATGTACATCCGGCTCGGCGTCATGATGATCATGCTCGGTACCCTTCCGATGGCCGCCGCGGCCTCGATGACGGACTGGGGCGCCGGCTGGTGGCGCAAGCACATCGGCTGGATGATCGCCTGGCTGCTCTACAAGCCGGCGGTCGCCCTCGTGCTGAACGCCGGTATGTCGATGATCACCGCGGGCCAGCACAGCGAGACGGGCGCCGACGTCAACACCCGCATCGCCGGTATCGGCGTGATGCTGCTGTCCGCCATCGCCCTCCCCGCGTTGCTGAAGCTCGTCGTGCCCGCCGCCGCGGCCATGGGCACCGGCAACCCGATGGCCTCCATGGGCCAGGCGGGCAGCCAGCTGGCCAGCGGTGCCGTGCAGGTCGGCGCCATGAGCGGTGGTTCCGGCGGGGGCGGCGGACAGCAGCAGGGCCCGAGCGGATCGAGCGGCACCGGCGGTGCGTCCGGCGGCAGCGGTGCGGACGGCGCGTCCGGCGGCAGCGGTGCGGACGGCGGGTCCGGCTCGGGCGGTGCCAGCGGTGCCAGCGGTGCGAGCACGGGCGGCGGCGGTGCCGGCCAGGCCGCGGGCGGTGCGGGCAAGGAAGCCGCAGCGGCTATGGGCGGTCCCGCCGGCATGGCGATCCTCGCGGCCGTTGCCGCGACCCAAGTCGCGAGCTCGACCGTCTCCGGCGCCGTCGAGGGGGCCGACGGAGAACTCGGCAACAACAAGTGAGCCCGGGGGAGTCCACGACACCCAGGCCGTACGCCCGTACCTCCTTCTGGCGTCGCCTCCCCTGACGAACGGCCGCCGGGCGCCCTTCCCCCAGGGCGCCCGGCGGTCTCCCCACCGGCCCTCGACTCACGCCGCACCCCCATCACTTCACGAAAGGAAACCGGTCACATGTCCACGGAAGCCGTCTCCCATCCGACCTACGGGAACTGGCGCAGGCCGAGGCGCGCGGGGCTCGGACCACTCGGACTCGTCGGCACCTTCGTGATCTTCGGCGGTCTCATCGCCACCCTGCTGGCGTCGCTGATCTCGCTGTACGCGGCGATCATCGTGTTCGTGCCGGTCGTCCTGTTCCTCATCCCGCTCACCATCCGCACCCAGGACGGCCGCAACGTCTACCAGCTCTTCGCCCTGCGCGTCGGCTGGTGGCGCAGGAAGGCCGCGGGCTCGCACCTCTACGTCTCGGGCCCGCTGTCCGCGCGTCCCGGCGGCCGGTTCCGCCCGCCGGGCCTGCTCAACAAGGTCACCGCGAGCGAGGGCCGCGACGCCTACGACCGTCCCTTCGGGATCCTGCACCACCCGCAGCGCGACCTGTACACGATCGTCCTGGGCTGCGACCCCGACGGTGGTTCGCTCATCGACCCGGACCAGGTCGACGTCTGGGTCGCGCTGTGGGGCGAGTGGCTGGCCCGGCTCTCCCACGAACCCGGGCTGAAGGGCGCCACCGTGATCGTGGAGACCGCCCCCGACCCCGGCACCCGGCTCGCCCACGAGGTGCTGCCCCGCATCCACCCGAACGCGCCGGCCGCCGCCCGCGCCGTGATGGAGGAGGTCGTCGAGCGCTACCCGAGCGCCTCCTCCGAGATGCACACCTACGTCACCCTCACCTACGGCAACCCGGCGGGCCAGAAGCGCAGGAAGGAGGACGTGATGACCGAACTGGCCATCCGTATCCCCGGCCTGCTCAGCGGACTCGTCGCGGCCGGCGGCGGTGCCGCCTACCCGCTGTCGGCCGAGCGGATCGCCGAGGTCGTCCGGGTCGCCTACGACCCCGCCGTCGCCGCCGACGTCCTCAACGCCCGTGCCCTGGAAGGCGGAACGGGCCTGGAGTGGGACGACGCCGGTCCCGCCGCCGCCGTGGAGACGGTGAGCGCCTACCAGCACGACTCGGGTGTCTCCCGTACCTGGATGCTGACCCTGGCACCCCGTGGCACCGTCCGCTCATCGGTGCTGCGCGGCATGCTGGAGGCCGCCCCCGGCACCCGGCGCAAGCGGGTCGCCCTGGTCTACCGGGCCATCGACCCCGCCACCTCGGCCCGGATCGTCGAGGCCGACCGGCGCAGCGCGCAGTTCATGGCGACGTCCGGCAAGGGCATGGTGCAGGCGCGCGCGGCCTCCGAGGTGCGGGCGGCCGAACAGACCGCCGCCGAGGAGGCGTCCGGCGCCGGCCTCGTCGAGTTCTCGCTGATGCTGACGGTCACCGTCGACAGCATGGCGGAACTGGCCGACGCCAGCGTCACCGTACGCAACCTGACCGCGGCGTCCCGGGTGCTGATGCGCCCCGCCGACCGGATGCAGGCGGCCGCGTTCAGCTGCACCCTGCCCGCCGGAATCCTTCCGTGGGAACAGACCCTCGTCCCGCACGAACTGCAGGAGGCGCTGTGAGCCGCCGTAGCGAAGAGAAGCTGGCCGAGCGAGCGGACCTGATGGCCGAGGAGCAGGCGCTCCGGGACCTGGCCGCGGGCGGCTCGGGACTGGTGGGCCTGGACGGATCCGGCACCCGGGCCGCCGCGAAGAAGTCCGCGAAGGCCAGGGCCAGGTCCGATGCCAAGCGCGGCGGCAAGGGGAAGGCCCCGGTCAAGCCCCGGGAGCTGTACGTCCCGGCCCGCGGCTGGGAGGGCGCCGGCGGTGGCCGCGTCGGCTACATGGACCCGCCCACCATGTGGCGAGCCACCACCGTGCAGGCCTGCGGCATGTGGCCGTTCGCCGCCGGTTCGGGCTCACCCATGACCGGAGTGCCGCTCGGACAGCACCTGTTCACCGGCGCCACGGTCTGCGGCGACCCGCTGAACTGGTTCACCCGGGCCCGCTACATCTCCAACCCCTCCCTGTTCATGCTCGGCATGCCGGGCCTGGGCAAGTCCACCCTCATCAACCGGATGCTGATCGGGCTCGCCGCGACGGGTGTCGTCCCGCTGGTCCTCGGCGACCTCAAGCCCGACTACGCCGACACCGTCCGCGCGCTCGGCGGGCAGGTCATCTCCATCGGCCGCGGCCGGGGCGGCATCAACGTCCTCGACCCGGGCGCCATGGGCGAGGCCGCCGCGAAGGTCGGCGGCGAGGCCGGCGAGGTCCTCAAGGCCGAGGCCCACGGCCGTGTCCTGAACATGGTCGCCGCCCTCATCACCATCGTGCGCGGCCGTCCGATGGACGACCACGAACAGTCCGTGCTCTCCGCCGTCCTGCACCACCTGCGCGAACGCACCCTTCCCGGCCGTACGGTGCTGCTGCCGGACGTGCTGCGCGTCCTCACGGAGGGCCCCGACCGGGTCCGCGCGGTCACCCTCGACCGGGGCGACGACACCCGCTACCGGGACGCCGTCGACCCGCTGCACCGCTCCCTGCTCGGCATCCTCGACGGTCCGCTCGGCGACACCTTCGCCTCCGAGACGTCCACCCGGATCGACGCGAACGCGCCCGCCGTGTGCATCGACATCTCCGGCATCGGCGAGGCCGACACCCAGCTCACCGCCGCCGCGATGCTCGCCGCCTGGTCCGACGGGCTGGGCACGGTGGCCGCCTCGCACGCCCTCGCGGACGCCGGACTGGCGCCCCGGCGCTGGTTCTTCACCGTGCTCGACGAGCTGTGGCGCCCGCTGCGCGCCGCCTCCGGCATCGTCGACCGCATCGACGCCCTCACCCGCCTCAACCGCTCCCTCGGCCTCGGCGACGCCAAGATCACCCACACCCTCAAGGACGCCGAGGCCCTCGGCACCGACGCCGACCGCGCCAAGGCGCGCGGCTTCGTCGAGCGCGCCGGCATGGTCGTCTGCGCGGGACTGCCGAAGACCGAGATGGAGGATCTGGGCAAGGTGGTCGGACTTTCCCGCCGCGAGATCGAACTCGTATCGTCCTGGTCCTCGCCGCCCGGCTGGGGCGTCCGCGGCGAGGACGAGGAACCTCCGGGCCGGGGCCGCTTCCTCATCAAGGTCGGCGGTCGCCCCGGTATCCCCATCAAGGTCGCCATCACCGACGCGGAACGCGACCTGCACAACACCAACACCCGCTGGACGACCAACGAGGCGGCCATCGAGCAGGCCGCCGCCCGCGCCGCCCAGGAGGTCGCACGGCTCTCCCAGGAAGGGCCACTGCCACTGGCCTTCCCGGGCGACCCGACCCCCTTCGCCCTCTCCGGCGACCCGGGCTTCCCCGCGGCAGAGGCGTCGGCCGGGGGGTGGACGGCGTGAGCGGACCCCGCAGCACCGACCTCGGCGACCAGATGCAGTGGGCCATCGCCGCGCTGGCCGCCTTCGGTATCTTCGCGTTCACCATCGTCTGGGCCGGCGGCACCTCCGGCGCCGGCCTCTCCGGCTACGGCTGGGACGCCCCGCCGTTCGCCATGTCCACCGTCTCCTCCCTGATCTCCGACGGACCGACCGCGCTGTGGCCGGGCGCCCCGGCCGCCGTGCTCTACGCGGGCATGTTCGGCGTGCTGGCGCTCATCGCGGTGCCCACCGCCCTCGCCGTGAACTTCTTCATGGACCGGGGCAAAGCGCCCAAGGGGCTGGCCGGACGACGTGAACTCGCCGCCATGTGCCCCAAGGGCATCGAGGCCCGCGCCCGCGAACTGCGTCCCACCCTCAAGGGCCGTGAGGAGGTCCACCCCGACGAGACCGGCAACCTCCTCGGCGACCTTGACCCCAAGGGCCCCGAACTGCGCAGCAGTTACGAGGACGTGGAGCTCGACCTGATGGCGCCCCGTGCCGGCAAGTCCACCGGCATCGCCGTCCCCCGGGTGCTGCGCGCCCAGGGCGCGGTCCTGCTGACCTCCAACAAGTCCGACGTGTACGCCGTCACCCGCGCCCAGCGCGAAAAGGCGGGCACGGTATGGACGTTCGACCCGCAGGGCATCGCCCACGCCCCGCGCGCCATGTGGTGGAACATCCTCGGCGAGTGCCACACCATCGAGGGCGCCCGCCGGATGGCCGGTCACTTCGTGGCGTCCGTCAACGACGACACCGCGAAGAAGGACTTCTGGATCTCGGCCGCCCAGAACACCCTGACCGCGCTGTTCCTGGCCGCCGCCCGCGGCCGGGCCCCGCTGACCGAGCTGCTGGCCTGGCTCGCCGACCCCGCCGACCGCACCCCGATCGACCTGCTCCGCGAGGTCGGACTCGTCGCGATGGCCGAGCAGTTGCAGGGCACGGTGCGCGGCGCGGTGGAGACCCGGGACGGCATCTACGAGACCGCCCGCCAGACCGCGTCCTGCCTCCTCGACCCCGGGATCCTCGCCTGGGTCACACCCGACCCCCAGCTCCCGGAGTTCCGCCCGCACGAGCACGTCCTGGGCACCGACACCCTCTACCTGCTGTCCAAGGACGGCGGTGGTTCGGCGGCCGGCGTCATCGCGGGTCTCGCCGACGCGACGATGCGGGCGGGTGTCGTGGCCGCCGAACGGATGGGCGGCCGGCTCGACCCGCCGCTCACCGCGGTCCTCGACGAGGCCGCCAACGTGTGCCGCATCTCCGATCTCCCCGACCTCTACTCGCACTTCGGCTCGCGCGGCATCAACGTCGTGACCCTGCTCCAGAGTTACCGCCAGGGCGCCCGCGTGTGGGGCGATGTCGGGATGGACGCGCTGTGGAGCGCGGCGACCATCAAACTCCTCGGCGCGGGCCTGGACGACGCCGACTTCGTGCAGAAGATCTCCACCCTGGTCGGCCAGCACGACGTGAAGACCCCGAGCATCTCCCGCAGCAAGGACGGCACGTCACGCTCGTACTCCTACCGGCAGGAGTCCGTCCTGCCGCCCGACCGGATCCGCGCCCTCCCCAAGGGCACCGCCCTGCTCCTCGCCACCGGCGTCAAGCCGGCCCTGATCCGGCTGCGCCCCTGGTACAAGGAGCCGGGCGCCGGTGAGATCTCGGCGGCGGCGAAGGCGGAGACGGCGGCGATCACGGAGCGCGCAGCGGCTCGTCTGCTGCCGGGCCTGGGCTTGACCCTGGAGAAGGACAACGTCGTGGAGATGGACAGCTACCGGGACGCCGCCACAGCGTGACGGTCCGCAGCACCAGCTCGGCCGGCGCGTACCGTACCCGCCCCATCAGCCATACGCCCAGGGCGAGTTGGGCGCCGTACAGCACCGGACACCCGGCGAGGACGACAGCGGTTCCGACCCGGTCGTAGAGACCGAAGCCGTAGCCGGTGAAGACGAACGCGAGGACCAGTGACTGTGAGAGGTACTGCGTGAGGGCCATGCGCCCGGAGGCGGCCAGCACAGGGCCCGCCACCGGGCGCACCGCGCCGACCAGCAGGAGCAGACCGCAGGCGGACGACGCCGTGAGCGCGGGCGCGGTCAGCAGCGACACCGCATGTCCGACCAGGAACCAGCGGCTGTCCAGCGGCCCGTTCGCACAGCACGCGGTGACCGCCCCACCGGCCAGACCGACCGGCAGCCACCGTACGACGACGTCCTTGAGCCACTTCCGGTCCCGACCGCGCCGCTCCACCAGGCCCACCTCGGCCGCCGCGAGGCCGGCCAGGAACGCGGCCAGCATGTCGGGCGCGTACAGCACGTTCGCGCCCATGGTCGACGGCAGTTCGCGCAGATGGGCCCCTACGACCGACAGGAAACCGCCGCGATAGGCGGCCACAGTCCGCGCGGCCTCGGGAGCGTACTGCGCCGGGGTGACCGGCCGAGTGAAGGCGACGTTCAACAGCCCGTACCCGAGCAGCAGCACCGCGAGGCCCACCACCAGACAGACCGCGACCCGCAGCGCGGCCCGGGGACCCATCCCGCGCAGGCCGTACAGGACCAGTCCCAGGACGGCGTACGTCATCAGGATGTCCCCGGTGTAGAGCAGCACCGCGTGCAGGAGCCCGAGGCCGAACAGCCCTGCCGTACGCCGGAGATGGCGCCCGGCGGACCCGCCGCCCGGCTGTCCGGCGGAGCGTTCCTGGAGGACGAAGCTGTAGCCGAAGAGGAACGAGAACAGCTGATAGAGGGTGGTGGTCGCGGTCACCGCCCAGGCGGCGGCCCGGTCGGCGCCGGAGGCATGCGGACCACCGCCGAACGCGGTGTAAGGACCCGCCATCAGCTGGGCGTTGACGAGCAGGATGCCGAACAGGGCGAACCCGCGCAGCACATCGACATCCTGGACCCGCCCTGGACCCACCGTCCCGCGCCCGCTCACCGCGTCAGCCGGGTCCCGCACACGAAGGACACGGTCGACGTCAGGAACCATCCGAACGTCGGCGACAGCAGATACCGCGGGGTCCAGAGCCGGGCCGCCGTGGGCCGGTTGCGCGGGTAGACCACGGGCACCGTCCCGCCGACCGGCGGCAGTCCGCGCAGCGGCCCGTACGCCCCCGTGTCGACGACGACGGGCCGCCCCAGGTGGTCGGTGAACATCACCAGCCCGGTCCGCCGCCGGTCGCCCGCGATACGCGGGATCACGGTGCCCGTCACGAGCACTCCGCGCACCCACAGCCGTGCCACCGTCACCAACTGCCGTACGGCGAGAAGGAGAAACCCGATACCCGCCCCCGTGCAGAAGGCGAGCAGCAGCAACTTGGCGTCCATACGGTCCCCTTCACCAGCCGTCGTACCCGTTCTCGCGCACAACGTCTGCCGCGCGCCACGGGTTCACGCCCTCACCCCGCCACGGGTCCGAACCGTCACATGTTCTCTGAACCGCCGTACGGGTGGCGCCCGTTGTGTGTACGCATCCTCACCGATGCGTACGAAGGGAGCTTCGGCCCAGATGAGACGGCCCCTGCGCACACACGGCTACCGGGCGGCGGCAGCAGTCGCCCTGGCCTGCGCTCTGACGGCGGCGAGCCAACAGGGCGCCCAGGCCGACCCCCAGACCCTCACCGAGGTACAGCACAAGCTTGAGAGCCTGTACCACCAGGCGGAGGTGGCGACCGACAAGTACAACGCGGCCGACGGCAAGGTGAAGGCACAGAGGAAGCGGGTCGGTTCACTCAACTCCCAGGTCCGCACGACTGAGGCGAAACTGACCCGTCTCAACTCCCTTGCCGGAGCGACGGCAAGGGCCCAGTACCGCGGCGGCGGCGTGCCCGCCGAGCTCCAGTTCGCGTTGGCCGGCGACCCCGGACGGGCCCTGGACAACGCAGGGTTGGCGCTCCAGGCCCAGCAGAACACGCAGAACCTGCTGACGGACCTGACGGCGACGAAGTCGGCCCTGCGCACCCGCACGGACGAGGCGGCGGCCGAACTGAAACGGTTGCAGGCGAGCCGCCGGGCGATGGCGACGCAGCGCAAGGCGATCCAGCAGCACATCGCCACGGCGAAGTTGTTGGAGTCCTCGCTCGCCGCGAAGGAACGCCAACGTCTCGCCGACCTGGAGAAGAAGGACGCCGACCAGGCCCAGGCGAAGTGGGAGAGCACGGGCATCCTCAAGAAGGTCGGCACCGACGCGACCTCCGCAGGCCAGAAGGCCATCGCCTTCGCCGTCAAGCAGATCGGCAAGCCCTACGTCTGGGGCGCCGAGGGCCCCGACTCCTTCGACTGCTCCGGCCTCACGAGCCAGGCGTGGCTGGCGGCGGGTGTCACGATCCCCCGCACGTCGGAGATGCAGTGGGCCCGGCTCAAGCACGTTCCGGTCGAGGACATGCGGCCCGGGGACCTGATCGTCTACTTCTCCGACGCCAGTCACGTGGCGATCTACATCGGGGGCGGGGACATCATCTCGGCGCCTCGGCCGGGGCGGGTGGTGTATATGTCGCCGGCTGCGTCCATGCAGATCTTGGGGGTGGTGCGGCCGGACGCGTGAACCGTCGGCGACCCGGCGCCAGCGGTGAGGGGCGGTCCACTCGGTCCGCCCCTCACCGCTGTCAGGGCCCTTTCGGCGTCGGTCGTGCCGGGTCGGGCGGCAGGGGCCGCTGTCCGAACGGGTCGGCGATGTCGACGGTGGGGACCTGCTTCGGCCGGTGGGTGCCGGCCTTGCAGCCGGCGAACGGGCCCGACGGGTCCCGCAGGTTCTGCATGACCGACGACAGGTAGTCCCGGTGCCAGGCGGCGGGGCCGGTCGGGCCGGCGGGAGAACCGGTGTCGGTCAGCTCTCCCCACGCGAGCCACAGGGCGTGCAGCTGGGCCACCGCTTCCGGGTGCTCCCACCAGCTCGAGCACCACGGGGCCGAAGAAGTGACCTCACGACCGTAGACGGGCAACAGCACGTGGTGTACCCACAGCGTCAGCTTCCGGAGTGTCTGCCCGTACTCCGGTGCCTGCAAGTAGAGGATGAACTTCGGTGCGGGGGGCGGGGTTTGAGCGGTGGGCGGGGTTTCGGCCGTCGGCTCGGTGGTGGGAGTGTGGACCGTCATGGCGCTCCTTCCAGGTGTCGGGCGAGGGCTGCCTCGGACCGTTGCCGGGGAAGCCGTGGGGCCTGAAGTCCAGGTCCGGACACGAGGAACGACGGACCGCTGGAACGAACGGTTCAACGGGGGCGGGACGCCGCGGGGTGACTCAGCGCGCAACGAGGGCCCGTCAGTTGACTGGCGGGCCCTCGTTGCGTGATCGAGACTACACCCGCCCGCGCGCCGGAGGCGGAGAGGGACTGTGGTTGGGACTGGGCACGTGATTGGTCCGGGCCAGTGGCTCGCCGAAACCGCTGCTGGCCGAGGAGGTGCTGTACTGGCGGCCCTCGTAGTTGCCGTAGTAGTTGCCCGTCGGGTTGTCCACCGTCGCGGTGTAGTTACCCACGGGGGCCGACTGCCGCGTCCAGTCGCTCGTCATGGCGGAAGAGGTCGTGGCCGAGGGATAGTAGTCCCTCTCGTTGTAGTGCGGCTCCTGCGTGTGGATCGTGTTGTCTGCCGGCGTGTAGTACTGCTGGCGCTCGTAGATGACGTTTTCATCCGGCGCGAGGGTCATCCTGCTCATGGTGTGTTCGAGCGGATTCTCGATCTCATAGTCCGGAGTTTGGAACTGTGGCGGCGGGCCGACGGTGCTCGCGTTGTTGCTGAACATCTGGCCTGCGGTCGGAAGCTGACTTCGGGCATTCGACATGTACAGGTTCTCGTCGGTGCGCTGGGTGTTCACCGGCACCAAGTAACCGCCGGAGCCGTAACTGGAAGTCGTGGTGTTTGTCTGGACAGACGCCCTTGCCATGCTTTGGGCGGGGACCTGCTGGTTCGAGCCCGATGACCGGGACGACGCGCTCCCCCGTGTCTGCTGCGCAGAGGCGATGTACTGCAGCCTGTCCGTCAGCCTTTGCCCCGAAGGACGTTCCCAGTGCGCGATGTCCTCGCGACTCGCCTTGACGCGAGAGGAGAACCTCGTGTTTGCGTCCGTCGCGACGACGACCTGGTCGGGGTCCCTGTTCGCGTTGTCGAGAATTTGCCTGAATCCGTCGAGTGACCCCTGAATCCCCATGCGGTTTCTGAGGATTGAGCGTGACACCTGCTGGGTCGCGTACTCCCGGTTCTGCTCCTCGATGTACGAAGGCGTCCGATCGAGAGGCATGACCTGGTCCCAGTCCTCCCGCGAGGAAACCGTGTACGTGGCGACTTCTTCCAGTACAGCAGTTTGTTGGTTCCGCCGTCGTACATGGAATGTCACGCCATCGACTTCACCCCTTTCCATCATGTTCAGCAGTTCGGGCATCTCGATGTTCTTCAGTACGCTGTATTCGTCTATCCCGCGGAGGACGTCCGCGTGAACCGTTCCGCGGGATTCAGCCATGAAGGTCTGGGATGAGTTGCCCCACATGTAGTTCAACGAGGGTGAGGGCGTCGAGCGCTCGTGTCCCGAGTCGAGCCCGTCGAGGAACAACGCTCCGGGTGTGGACTCCAGCGTCCTTCCGTCCCTGAGTATCGCCCTCAGCTCTGCCGGCATCCCAGTCGTCTTCGACCATGCGCCGGTGTTCTTGACGTGCCTCTTGGCCGCGCTCCGGTGTTCTTCGTCCCAGGTTTTGTCCCTGAAGTTGGACAACTTGCTCTGATTGTCCCGCCACCAGTCCGCCCGGACCGAAAAAGCCCTCGCCTTCTTCAGCTCACTCACCAGGTTTTTTACCACCTGGGTGTTTTCTACGGGCTGCTCTCCCTTATTGATCTGCCGCCCTTCGGACCTCAGCTGGTCGTAGAAGGCGTACACGGCGCTGTGGAGCTGAGGATTGTCACTGGCCCTCAGGCCCCGGTAGCGGTCCAGGCGCTCGATGCTTTTTGCTCGCGCGCTCCGCCATTTTTTTTCGTCGAAAGCCATCGCGGTGCCTTCCCTTTCTGCCTGGCGAACAGTCGCCGCCTACCCGCGACGCGGGTGGAAGAGGGTGGGGTCAATTGATCGCGCTACCTGGTCAGAGGTGCGACCTGGCGCGTGATCAGGATCGTGGGACTCGTTGCGAGCGGTTGATCGCTTCATTCTTGTGTGGTTGTCGGACGGGCTGGTCCTGTCGTCCTGCCCGTCTTGACTGACCACAACGTGGGGCGGCTCGCGCCGGTTCACTCGCGCTCGGATTGCCTTCGGGCCATGCCGTACCGCGCCGAACACGGCGAGATCGGCTGCGAACGGGTCGGGCGACGCGACGTCCGCCGCCAGGCGAACGGGCCGACGAGCCCGAAGGACCAGTCACGCCGCCGGCGATCGCGTTCCCGCTTTCGTCGGAGGATGACGCCGGACTCGGGGTGCGACGCGGTGAGGCGCCGTCCGACTGGGTGTGGCGTACCTCGCAGGAGAGGCGAGACGCGTCCTTCAGCCCCTCCACGCCCAATTCGGCCGCCTACGCCACGAACCCTGGCCGACCTGGCTCGGGGCTCACTCGGCGCACCGGGTTCTGGGCGGGTTCGGGCTGAACCACCGGGTGTAGTAGCCCCGTTGTGCCTCACGAACCCGGCGTCGGTGTCCAGCCGACAGTTCACCGCCGGGCGGACGCGGAGGTACGCCCATGTCCATCGCTCACACGTGGCGGTTCGCGCCGCAGGGTCTGCTGAAGCGGCGCCGCCGCGGTTCGGACATGGACAGTTCTCGCGCCCGGCAGGGCCCGCCGGGACCGGCGGGCGGCGCCGTGCGGCTCCCCGGGACCCCGCTGCCCGCCGGCCTGCCGCCGCTGCCAGCGGGATTCGAGCCGGCGGCCAGGACGGATCAGCCCCAGCACCGGCACGACGTAACGGCTTCCGGCCGTTGAACCGTTCGTCCCGGTGGCCCGTTGTCGCCCGTGTCCGCACCTCCGACTCCAAAGAGGGGCAAAGTGGCACAGAACAGTATGCCTTCCCCAAGCCGGGCGCGGCTGACAAGGGGCGCGTCCGGGCTGGCGAAGGAGGTACTCAGAACCGAGTACGGCCTGGACAGGGAGATGCGTGCCGACAGAGCGCGCTCGGCGGAACCTGATCTGCTGGACGGGATATGGCAGCTCCTGCGCCGTGCGGCCGACCGGGCCATGCGCGCGTTGGGTTTGAGAAGTGGCGGCGCGGACGCGTCACCCGGCGGCGTACCGGAGCCCGAACCCTCCGGCCAGGGTCAGGGCAATGGCCAGGGCCAGGAGCAAGGCCGGAGGCAGGAGCGAAGGCAGGGCCAAGGGCCGCCGGCTGAGGGCGTCCAGCAGGCTTGGGGACCGGGGCCCGAGCGCCAAGGGGTGCTCGTGTCGGAGAAGACCCAGGCGCTGCACGAGCGGATGATCAGGCTCGAACAGCGGCTCCACGGACTCCGGCCGGCGCAGCGTGCGGACTTCGAGGACGCGATCCTCAAAGAACTGCGGGGGCCCGGGAACAAGAAGCTGCTGCGCGCGCTCATCGCGTCGCCCGACAGCATGCCGGTCCTCGCAGAGGCCTTCAACAACGCGACGGTACGGGAGTCCGAGCGCATGGCGCCCCCGGGCTCGGGCGACGTACGGCCTCCTGAGCAGCGCCGTTCGAACGGTGAGGTGCGGCCGGAGGCGACGGCCGAAGAGGCGTTGACCGGGGCCAGGGACAGAATCATGGCCGCCGACGCGGAACAGTTCGCGGCGGTCCAAAACCGATGGGTGCGCCCGGCGCGGTCACGGGACTCGGCGTCTGCGAGAAGTTTCCAGGATCCGAGTGACAACGACCGTCCCGACGCGACCTCCCTCGGAACGCTCCAGCAGCAGCTCCGCGAAAGGGAATCCCCCATTCCGGAGATGCGGCACGTGGAGCACTACGACAGGGGCGCATTCCTCACGGGCTTCGCGGAGGGACTGCCACAGACGCCCACGCCCACGCACGTGGAGCCGCCGTCGCCGGAAGAGCTCAGGTCGGCCGCCGCACAGTCGACTCCGCGGACCACCGCCGATTTCGCCGGCCGCCCGGACTGGCCCATGGGACAGACACCGGAGTCGCCTCTGCTCGGCCACGTCGACCTGGCGGCCGGCCGCGAGCCGGTGTCGCCCTTGTCGGCCCACGTCGACCTGGCGGACACCCACGAGCCCTCGTCCCCGCTGGACGCCATCGGTCTGGCGGTTGTCAACGACCCCACGGTCCTTCGCAGTCCTTCACCGAATCCCGGAACTACTGACGCTTCGTCATATCCCCGTCCCGCACGCTCTGTTCAGCAGAACGGCAACAGCAACGACGGCAGCCGGACGAGGGGCGGCAGAAGGTAGATCCATCCCTCACCTCCTGAACCATCCCGCATTGCCATCCGTCGTGCCAGCGGCGGCGACAACTGATCGTCGCGATCCCCACCGCGCAAGCCCGACGGAGAGGCACGCCCTATGCGCAGACGCACATCATTTCTCCTGGCCCTGCTCCTGGTCATCGTCGGTGTGTCAGGCACCGCCATAGCGATCCAGACCCACCGCTCCAGCGGCACGGACATCAAGGGGACACCGGCCGCCGACGTAGGCACCGCCGACCACACCGTCACCCTGCGGAACAACACGGGCAGCACCCTTTGGGTCGGCAGCGAGGTCAACGCCGACGGCTCGGCCGCGCTCACCGGGCTGCCCAAGCTGGACCCGGGCCAGTCCGCCACCGTCACCGTTCCCGAGCACGAGGGCGCCGGGCACTGGCGCGGTACCTTCTTCGCCCGCCAGGGGTGCAGCGGTGACGACGGGAGCACGTTCCACTGCGCCGTCGGCGACTGCGGACCGTACGCCGACCACTGCACCCTCGGTCAACAGCCCACCGGACTCGCCGAGTTCAACTTCGACCCGGCCGACTCCCCGGCCCCCTGGTACGACGTCAGCTACGTCGACGCCGTCGCCGCGCCCGTCACCATCACGCCGAACGACGTGACGCCGCCCGCGAGCGGCGAGTGCGCGGTGGCGGGCTGCGCCGAGGACCTGCTCTCCGCCTGCCCGGCCGACAACCTGACCAAGGACCCGGCCACCGGCCAGTCGCTGGTCTGCGTCAACCCGAACCGGGACGCGAAGACCCCCTACAGCGACATGATCAACCAGAAGTGCCCCACGGCGTACGCCTGGTCCAAGCAGGACGCCGAGCCGGGCAACAAGGTCATGTACCAGTGCACCAAGTGCAGCGGCCTGACCGTCGCCTTCGGCACCGGCGGCACCGCCCCGTCCGACCCCGCCACCAACCCCGTGACCACCACCGCCGCCTCGACCCGCAAGGGCGTCAGCCTCAACCCCGTCGACGGCGCCTCCCAGGCGCTGGCCGAGTCCGGCGCGTCCTGGTACTTCAACTGGGCCTCCTCCACCGGCGCGGTCACCAAGCCGGACGGTGTCGACTACGTCCCGATGATCTGGGGTCCCGGCTCGGTCACCGACGCCGAACTGGGCGCGGCCGTCCAGAACGGCAGCAAGGAACTGCTCGGCTTCAACGAGCCCGACAACGGCGGGCAGTCCAACATGACACCCGAGCAGGCCCTGGACCTGTGGCCCCGGCTGGAGTCCACCGGACTGCGGCTGGGCGCGCCTGCGGTGGCCTCCGGCGCCGACGTCGAGGGCGGCTGGCTGGACCGCTTCATGAAGGGGGCGAGCGACCGCGGTCTGCGCGTCGACTTCATCCCCGTGCACTGGTACGGCTCCGACTTCGGCCCCGACGCCGCCAACCAGCTGCGCGGCTATCTGCAGGCCGTCTGGGACCGCTACCACAAGCCGGTCTGGCTGACCGAGTACGGACTCATCGACTTCTCCCAGGGCACCCCCCGCTACCCCAGTGAGCAGGAGCAGACCGACTTCATCAAGTCGTCGACGCAGATGCTGGACAGCCTGAGCTTCGTGGAGCGCTACGCGTGGTTCACGCTCTCCACGCAGACCAGCCCGACCGGCCTCTACGACGGGACGACCGCCAACGCCAGCGGCCGTGTCTACCACGACGCGAGCTGACCCCGGGGTTGAACCATCCCCACCTCCCGCCCGTTGTACGGGTGCAGCCTGGCCGTGTTCCCGTCCCCCCGGGGGCACGGCCAGGTCGTGATCGATCGGAGGCCCGGGTCAGGCGGCCCGCCCCGACGCGGCGTCCTGCGCGCCGGTGTTCTGGGAACCGTCCTCCAGCCGGGCGAGGCGCTCGCGGATCTTCGCGGCGTCCCGGTGGTCGAACTCCACGAAGATCGCCAGTGCCTGCCGCCAGCTGTCACGGGCGGCCTCTGGTTCGCCGGCGGCCAGTTGGGCGTCACCGAGGTTGCCCAGGGTGTGGCCCTCGCCCCACCGGTTGCCGACGTCCCGGTGTGTGGTGAGCGCCTGGTGGTAGTGCTCGACGGCGTCGTCGTAGTGGTGGAGCCGGCGATGGGCCGTACCGAGGATGTCGAGGGTGACGCCTTCGACCCAGCGGTTGCCGTTGGCGCGCAGGACGGTCAACGCCTGCTCCAGGCAGCCGACGGCCTCGTCGAGCCGGCCGAGCCGCTGGTAGACGTCGCCCAGGTTGCACAGGGCGATGCCCTCCCCCCAGGCGCTGCCGATGATCCGTTCGACGGCCAGCCCCCGGCGGATGTACTCGACGGCCCTGCCGAGCCGGCCGGACTGCAGATACGTATCGCCCAGATTGGTCACGGCCGATCCCCTGGCGTCCGCGTCCCCGAGCTCCCGGTAGGCGATCATCGCCCGGCGGAAGGTGTCGATGGCCTCGTCGAACCGACCGGAGCCGCGCAGCGCGGCGGCCAGGTCCGCGAGGCCCTGTGCCTCGCCCCAGCGGTCGTCGTCGGTGCGGGCGGCGGTCAGACCCGTCCGCGCGGTGTCGACCCAGTCGTGCGTGTGGCTGCGGAGGTAGAAGAACCCCCACAGGACGGCGGGCAGTCGCCACGCGACACCCGGCCGGCCGGACCCGGCCGCCTGGTGGACCGCGGCGACCAGGTTGGCCCGCTCGGTCTCGCACCAGTCCAGGGCCTGGTCGTGCGTCGTGAACTCCAGGGGCCGGCACAGGTCGGGCGGCGGTTCCAGGGGAATCCGGCGACGCTGCGGGGTGATGTGCGGGTAGGCGGCGTCAGCGGTGTGCAGATACCAGGCGAGCAGCCGCTCCACGGCCCGCTCCCGCTCCTGGGGTGTCTCCTCGGCGTGGACGCGTTCGGCGGCGTAGACGCGCAGCAGGTCGTGCAGGGTGCAGCGGCCCGGGAAGTGTTCGGTGAGCAGGTGGGCGCGGGTGAGCTCGACGAGGAGTCCGCGGGTCTGCCGCAGCGGGAGCCCGGCGAGGGCCGCCGCGGCGGGCGCGGAGATGTCGGGTCCCGAGTGCAGCCCCAGCAGGCGGAACAGGCGCGCGGCGGGAGGGGACACCGCTTTGTACGACCAGGAGAAGACCGCCCGTACGTCGGTGGTGATGTCGTCGCCGGAGGCGAAGGCGTCGAGGCTGCCGTGGCTGTCGCGCAGTTCCTCGGCGATGGCGCTGAGCGGGAAGCCGGGGTGGGCGACGGCATGGGCGGCGACGATGGCCAGGGCCAGCGGCAGCCGGGCGCACCGCGTGATGATCTCGTCCGTCGCCTGCGGTTCCGCCGCAAGCCGGTCGGTGCCCAGCCGGCGCGCCATGAGGTCGTGTGCCTCGGCGGACGTCAGCTGGTCCAGGGGCAGTGGATGCGCCCCTTCGCCGGCGACCAGGCCGGTGAGCTGGTTGCGGCTGGTGACGATGACCAGGCTGCCTGGGGAGCCGGGCAGCAGCGGGCGGACATGGTCGGTGTCGCGGGCGTTGTCGAGGAGGATCAGCATCCGCCGCTGGGCGAGCATGCTGCGATAGAGCGCCGTCTGGGCGTCGAGTCCGGCGGGAATCCGCATCGGCGGGACGCCGAGTGCGCCGAGGAAGGCGCGGATGGCCTCGTCCGGTGTCACGAGCGAGCCGGTCGGATCGAAACCGCGCAGGTTGACGTAGAGCTGTCCGTCGGGGAAGCGGCCGGCCATCTCGTGCGCCCAGTGCACGGCCAGGGTGGTCTTGCCGATGCCCGCCATACCGCCGATCGCGCTGATCACCACCGTGGCCGGGGTGCCGCCCTGCACGGGCAACAGGGCCCGGGCCCGGTCGAGTTCGGCCCGCCTGCCGACGAACGTCGGCAGATCGGCGGGCAGTTGGGCCGGGCGGGCCGCGTGCACGAGGGCCGGGGAGGCGGGGGACACCGGGGAGGCCGGAACCGCGGGCGGAGCCGGCTGCGCGGGCGGCCCGGCGTCCAGGGTCGCGTCGGCGGCCAGTATGCGGTCGTGCAGTTCCTGCAGTGGCGCACCGGGTTCGATGCCCAGTTCGGCCACCAGGGTGCTCCGCGTGCCGCGGTAGGCGGCCAGTGCCTCGGCCTGCCTCCCGGACCGGTAGAGCGCCAGCATGAGCAGCCGGCACAGCTGTTCCCGTAACGGATACTTGCCGGTCAACGAGATCAGTTCGGCGATCACCTCGCCGTGGCGCCCGCGTCCGACTTCGATGTCCAGCCAGTTCTCCAGCGTGGCCAGCCGTTCCTCGTCCAGCCGGGAGCCCTCGGATTCGGCCCAGGTGCCGGGGAGACCGGCGAGTGCCGTTCCCTGCCACTCGCCGAGCGCCGCGCGCAGCAGCTCCCCGGCGGCGGACAACTCGCCGGCGGCGCGCAGCCGCCTCGCCTTCGTGACCCGCCGCTCGAACACGGCGAGATCCAGGCCGTCCTCCGGCAGCCGGACCAGATACCCGTCCCCGACCGACACGACCACCAGTGGAGTCCCGGCCGCCTCCCGCCCCGGCTCCAGTACCTTGCGCAGGCGCGACACATAGGTCCGCAGGACGGACACGGCCGCCGCCGGCCGCTCCTCGCCCCAGACGACGTCCAGGAGTTCGGCGAGGGCGACAGCGCGTCCCCGCCGCAGCAGCAGCGCCGCCAGGACCGCCCGCTGCTGTGGCGAACCGAGGTCCAGTTCCTGGTCACCGCGCCATGCCCGGACCGGCCCCAGCACGCTGAAACGTACGGAATCTTCGTAGCCGTTCACCCACCGGACTGTACTCAACAGCCCTGATCCGCAAGACATCTGACAAGGAGTGACCAAATCCGACCCGGTCGCGGACGTCCCGTCGGCCGGGGAATTGAACCGTTCCCGTACGGCACCCGTTGCGCTGTCCGGGGACCGTCACGCCGTTCCCGACCGGGGCCGTTTCGGCCGGGAGACGTCAGAAAGGAAGAGCCATGAGCCGGGGTGAAGAGACGGACGAGCCGACCACGGGGGACGACCTTGCCGTGTCCGGGGAACCGGTGGATCTCAGCCAGCCGGAATCGGCCGGGGAGGTGTCCGAGCCGGCGCCCCGCTACGCGGTGGTCATCTCCGGAGACGGCTCGGCCGCCATCGACGGCGAACCCGTACCGGTGGTGGAAGGAGAGGCGGTCGACGCCGCGATCCTCGACAGACTGCAGGGATTGGCACGGGACCGGAACGCCATCGTCACGGCGACCATCTCCGATCCCGCCGCGGGGTACGTGGCGTTCGTCGAGGTCGCCCCCGACGGTTCGAGCAGCCTTCTGGAGCAGGAGGAGCGGCAGGACCAACAGGACCAGCAAGAGCGGCAGGAACACCAGGAGTTGCCGCCGGAGCCCGCCGAACTCGCGGTAGGCGCGCAGCCGTTCGTACCCGTAGCGGAATCCGGTCCCTCCGGAGCCGACGACGACGATCTCGATGACGCCGACGACGACAACGAAACCGCTGATGAAGACGGCCACGAAGACGGCCACGAAGAACGTGATGACGACTTCGACGTCGAGGCGTACACGCTGGAGCAGCAGAGGCAGCGCCGACTCGCGGGGCCGCCTCCGCCCCCACCCGCAGCTCGCCCGAGCTCGAAGGTCGCCCCGGGGAACGGATCGCGCCAGTCGGACGACGAGTACGGGTCGCCCGGTCTGCTCCACAAGCCCCTGGTCGTCGGACCGGTGGCCGTCGGCGTGGCCGCTCTCATCATCGTTCCGCTGGTGATCCTGGGCAGCAGCGCGCCGGACGACGGAGGGCGCCAGAAGCAGACCGCCCGGTCGAGCACCGAGACGAGCCGGGCTCCCCAGGTCGAGGAGACGGCGCCGACCGCCTCCTCGACCGTGAGCGCACTGCCCAGCGCGACAACCGCCTCACCGTCGGCCAAGCCGAAGGCCCCGAAGAGCGGAGGAGGGGGCGGAGGAGCGGGAGGCGGGACAGGGGTCACCGTCACCGTGACCGCGAAGCCACCGCAGGCCACCGTGACCGCGAAGCCCGCGCGGGACACCGCCGCCACCGCCGTGAACCGGCTCCACCGGAGCGACCCGTCCGGCCGGCACATCTGCTACCGCGCGTACCTCTCCGGACAGGGCTGGCAGAAGCCCGTCTGCGACGGCACGCTTGCCGGAACGACGAGCGGGACCCATCCGATCAAGGCCCTCAACATCGCGGTGTACGGCGGCGGTGGCTCGGCCGCCAACGCCTTCGTGCACGACGCCGCGTCGACCAGCGGCCAGGGCAAGTGGGAACCGCAGTGGACGGCCGTCATCGGCGACGGCAAGAACAACTACATCGGCAGCACGAAGTCGAGCGCCCCCTACATGACGGGCTTCGCCATCAACATCGGCACCGGCCAGGTCTGCCGGACCGCCAAGGTCCACGGCTACGACTGGGGCAGTTCGGACTGCGTCCAGCCACGCCCCGGCTACATCTTCGGGGGCACCCTGGACAACACGCGCTGGCTCGAAGCCGTCAAGCTCTGGGTGTGAAGTCCTTTGGCCAGCCGTACAGCTGTGCAGCTGTTCAGCGGAGAGCCTTCAACGCGCTCTCGGCGCCGGCCAGCACAGTCCGTGCCTGGTGCTCCACCTGGTGACGGACGGGTACCCAGCGCACCCGCAGGGCCTCCTCGGCGTCCGTGCACCAGGTGGTGAACAGCTCGTCGAGTTCGCGGTGCAGCGCCGGGGCGGCCCGGTCGTCCGACGCCTTCAGGAGTCGTAGCAGAAGGCCTGCCGCGCGGATCGGCTGGCGGCGGGCCACGATGTTCAGGGCCGCGACCTGGGCCGTCGTCAGGCGGCGCGGGTCGTCGTCGCCGGAAGCGGCGGCGGCCTGGCGGGCGAGGGGGGTCCAGGAGTCGGCGACCATGTCGTAGAGGCCGTCGGCCATCCACTCCAGTACGCGGCGGAGCGGGTCGTCCTGGGGCGGCGGCAGGAAACCGCGTGCCTTGTCGAGGACGGCGGTCACCTTGCGGCCGCCGTCCCGCACCAGGTCGGCCAGGTCGTGCAGGGCGTGTTCGGCGTCCGGGTGCGGGGTCCGGTCCTGCGCCAAGTCGCTTGCCCACATGGGGACTTCGACGATCGCGGTGACACCGCCGTAGCGCAGGGGCGCGCACCAGGTGGACGCCCCGATGTTCTCCGAGCCGGCGGCCAGGCGGTCGGTGCTGTCCGGCGGGGGCAGGACGTAGACGGCGGGGCTGGGGTTCTCCCAGTACAGGGCGTCGTACGTGCCGTGCTGGAGCGGGATGCCCAGCTCGGCCGCGGACGTCCGGAAAGGCGTGGCCAGTTCGGGGAGGTCGCGGGTCAACTGGACCCAGCTGCCGCCCACATCGGTGCTGTGCAGGGAGCACTGGAGGAACGGCCTCAGCTCGTCGATCAGTTGGAACAGGGTGCGGCTCTCCGGGAGCGGGTGCGCGACGATCGGGGCCCACTCCGGCTGTTCCGCCGCGATGGGGCGGTAGGTGGTGCGGTAGTAGCCGCGCAGGGTGTGGTCCGTCGCCGGGGGCCCTTCGGTTCCGGCCTCGCTCAGGGCGGCGCCGTCCGGGTCGAGGCACAGGACGATGTCCCAGGTGACGAGGGCGGGATCGGTCGCCGCGGTCAGCCGGTCGCCGCGTGCCACCTGCTCCGCCAGCGCGAGGGCGGTGGCGCCGCCGACCGGTTCGTCGGGGTGCGGTCCCGCGACCACCAGGACGTGGTGCGGGCCGTGTCCCACGGACAGCAGCAGGATCGGACGGCCCCCGCGGGACGTCCCGATCCGGCGCAGCCGGCCGGCCTCGGGAAACCGGGAGACCAGCCGCCGCGCCGACTCGGTGACCTCCGCGACCGTGGGGTAGCGGGTCATCATGCGCGTCATCGTGCGAGCCGTCGCATGGGTGGTGAGCGTCCGGTCAGGAGCCGCCGTTGCCACCGCTGCCGCCGGTGGTCTCCTTCTTGTCCAGCGGACGGATCTCGATCTTGTTCGCCATGCCGTTTCCTTCCGGTGGGGCTGTGGCGTGCAGTGACGTGAGCCATGTGCTGACTTGTCGTGCCCTTGCCAGGGTTGGCGCAGGGAATGACCGTTGTCAACGACTGTTGGTTCGGGAGAGGCCGGTGCTCACGAGATTGGCGCGAAGATGACGGTACGAACGGTGCGGAGGCCCCGGATCAAGCCGGAGCACCGGGCCTGTCGCACGGTGGACGGCAACATCAAGTGCGCCCCGGCCGGGTCTCCGGTCCCGGTGACCCGAGCACCCGGCTGCCCCCGCACGAGCGCCGAGCCGTACGGCTCTACAGCGTCGTCCTCGTGGTCGGCACGGTGGCCTGCCTGACGTTCATGGCCACCGTGACGCTTCCCGTCGACGTCACCCTGCTGGTCCGCGCGGCGCGGGGACTGGGACCGGAACACGGCCTCGCGGGCAACGCGGACTCGGCGGCGGTGCTGATCACCCTGGGCGGGATCAACGTCCTGTGGGCGGTCACCCGGTGGCGCAACCGACGTTTCGCGGTGCGGTCGGAAGATCGGTGAATTCTCCGAAACATTCGACCGAAACATTCGAACGTGGGATCTTGATCCTTCGCTCTTTTCTTGAGCCCCTCGGCTGTGAATCGTTCAATGTGACGCGTGAGCTGCGTATTCTCGACGACCTCTCTCCGTGATGAGGCATCGAATAATTCGTACACGGAACCGAAAGTATTGACAGTTGACAGGGACGTACCAACACTGACGCCGCATGGACACCACACCCGCACGCACGACGAACCGCTTCAGGTTGTTAGCCGGCAGCGCCTGCGCCCTGCTGCTGGCGCTCCTCGCGGCGATGACCCTGCCCGGCACCGCGAGTGCCGCGACGGTGATCACCACGAACCAGACCGGCACCAACAACGGCTACTACTACTCGTTCTGGACCGACTCCCAGGGCACGGTCTCCATGACCCTCAACTCCGGGGGCAACTACAGCACCACGTGGAACAACACCGGCAACTTCGTGGCAGGCAAGGGCTGGAGCACCGGCGCCCGCCGGACCGTGACGTACTCGGGCAGCTTCAACCCGTCCGGCAACGGCTACCTGTCGCTCTACGGATGGACGTCGAACCCGCTCGTCGAGTACTACATCGTCGACAACTGGGGCACCTACCGGCCCACCGGAACGTACAAGGGCACCGTCACCAGTGACGGCGGGACCTACGACATCTACAAGACCACCCGGTACAACGCCCCCTCGGTGGAGGGCACGAAGACCTTCGACCAGTACTGGAGCGTCCGGCAGACGAAGCGCACCGGCGGCACCATCACCACCGGCAACCACTTCGACGCCTGGGCCCGCGCCGGAATGCCGCTGGGCAGCTTCAGCTACTACATGATCCTCGCGACCGAGGGCTACCAGAGCAGCGGGAACTCCAACATCACGGTGGGCTGAACCAGTTCGGGAGGACACCTCACATGAAGTCCGCACCGCACTTCTCGTTACGACCCCGGTCGGCCACGCCGGCCACCGTGCTCGCCGTCGCCGCGCTGATCGCCGCGGGCACCCTCGCCGTCGGCGTCAACACCCCGGCGCGGGCCGCCAGTTGCGGCGGCTACGTCGGCCTCACCTTCGACGACGGACCGTCCGGCAACACCCCCGCACTCCTCAACGCGCTGAAGCAGAACGGCCTTCGGGCCACGACGTTCAACGAGGGCCAGTACGCGGCCGCCTACCCGGCACAGGTCAGGGCCGAGGTCGCCGCCGGCATGTGGGTCGGCAACCACAGCTACACCCACCCGCACCTCACCCAGCAGACCCAGGCGACGATCGACTCGGAGATCTCCCGGACCCAGCAGGCCGTCGCGGCCGCGGGCGGCGGCACGCCCAGACTCTTCCGCCCGCCGTACGGCGAGACCAACGCGACGGTGAAGGCCGTAGAGGCCAAGTACGGTCTCACGGAGATCATTTGGGACGTCGACTCGCAGGACTGGAACGGCGCGAGCACCGACGCGATCGTCGCGGCGGCCGGCCGTCTCACCAACGGCCAGATCATCCTGATGCACGACTGGCCGCCCAACACGGTCGCGGCGATCCCGCGCATCGCGCAGGGGCTGGCCGCCCGCGGTCTGTGCGCCGGCATGATCTCGCCGCAGACCGGTCGCGCCGTGGCACCCCAGTAGCGGCGCCGACACCTCTGCCGGTCAATGCACCTGGGGCACGGGCGGAGCGAGGGCCGTGGTGATCCCGGGAGTGACCGGGTCCCCTGCGAGGACGTGGCGCACGGCGTCGATCGGGACGGGGCGCTCGTAGTAGTCCTCGAAGTGGGCCCGGACGGTCTCGGGGGAGCGGTCGGTGAGGAGGTGGAAGAGGTAGTCGGAACCGTCCGGGTGCTCGTTGTCGGCCGGAAATTCGATGGCCGGGCCGGCGCGCCAGGCGGTGTCGCCGGTCTCGCGCCACAGGCAGGCGGTGATCGCGTAGCCGCTGATGCCTGTGGCGCGGAAGGCGGGAGCGTCCAGGAGCGGGCGCAGCGCGGCGGGTATGTCGTCGATGACGCCGGGCCAGACCTCCTCGTCGTGCGTCCCGTACGGGCTCATCTCCGACTCGTGGTCGAAGCCGACTATGAGCACGCCGGCCGGGGTGAACAGGACGGTGAACTCGTCCCCCGAGCCGTTGTCCATCCGGGCCGCCTCCTCCCCCGGGCCCCAGTCCGGGTGGAAGGTGTGCCGGCCGAACTGCGGGTCGTCACCGATCGTGCTCTCCAGGACGGCCAACGCGCGCAGATGGACGCGGAGTTCGGCGGGGTCGGGGAGGAGGGCGGCAGTGTCGTGCACGGTGCTCATGACGTCATGGAAGCAGCCGCCACTGACAATCCGGTGCCACGGCTATGCGGCGAGCCCGGGCAGTGCGATGCCGGCGTCCGCCAGCAGCCGCCGTTCCCCGACCGTGAACGTCGGCCCGTCGAGCCGCGGCCGCAGCGGTCCGAGCAGCGCTGCCGCGACGACGCTCGGCCGGAGCAGCGCCGTGCCCGGGGAGTTGAGGGTCAGGACCTCCGTCATCGCCGTTGCCACGTGGTACGAACCGGTGGCGGTGTGGGAGAGGCGGCCGACGTAGCGCTGGAGGAGCCGGTCGGCCGGGCCCGCGTTCCTGCCCGTCGTGGTCGCGTAGTGGATGTCCTGGCCGACGGCGAGGCTCCAGGCGAGTTCGACGGGTGCGGCGATGGCCCGCTGGGCCGCGCGGGACAGGCCGCGGCCGAGGCCCAGGGCGGAGAGCCGGTTGCGCAGGGCTACGGCGCCCAGGGCCGTCACCGACATGCCGTGGCCGTACACCGGGTTGAACGCGGCCACCGAGTCGCCGAGGGCGACCAGGCCCTCGGGCCAGGACTTGAGGCGCTCGTAGTAGTGGCGGCGGTTGACCGTGCTGTGGGTCATGACGACGTCGGTGAGCGGTTCCGCGTGTGCCAGCAGGTCGGCGACGAGCGGGTGGCGGAGGGTGCGGGCGTAGTTCTCGAACTCGGCCGCGTCGCGCGTGGGTTGGCCGCCCGGGGTGCCCATCAGGCTGACGTGCCAGCGGCCGTCCTCGATCGGGACGATGCCGCCCGCGCGGCCGGGTTCGCCGCTGAGGGGGTCGGCCTGGACGCTGATCAGGGGCCAGTCGCGGGTGGCGACGGGGGCGCGGTAGATGCGGCTGGCGTAGGCGATGCCGGAGTCGATGCGGGCCTCGGCCGGGGCGGGGACGCCCAGTTCGGCCAGCCAGTGGGGAGTGCGCGCCGCCTTTCCGGAGGCGTCGACGACCAGGTCCGCGGTCAGCTCGCTCTCGGTGCCGTCGGCCGCGCTCAGCCGTACCCCGGTGACCCGGCGCGAACTCCCCAGCAGGGCGGTGACCTTGGTGCGGGGACGTACCCGGATCCGCGGGTCTTTCCGTACCTGCCGGCGTACGACGGAATCGGTGAGGTCCCGGCTCGCGGCGATCAGGTAGTGGCTGTCCCGCTTCCAGCGGCGGTACCAGCCCTCGGGGGAGAACAGGACCATGTCGGTCGTCATGGGGACGCGGTTGGCGCCCGCGGCGAGCAGTTCGGCGATCGTGCCGGGAAGGAGGTCGTCGATCGCGTCCGCTCCGCCGGACAACAGGACGTGGAAATGCGCCGCTTGGGGCACGCCCGGGCGGGACTCCGGGCCCTCGGGCAGGTCGTGCGCCTCGATGATCTCGACGGTGTCCACGTGGTCCCTGACGGCGGCTGCGGCGAGCATGCCGGCGAGACTTCCTCCGACGACCACGGCGCGGGTCGACGTCCGGGGCACCTGGGGAAGCCGTTGCGGCGATTCACTCATGGGGCGACGATAACAAGCTCAATTCGCCTGCCACAGAAGGCAGTTGGAGCTCTGTTCGACCCCCTCCGTCACGCGCCGTCGAGGAGCGAGGCGAGGCCTCGGTCGAGGGACGGGCCCACGGCCTCCCGGCCGGGTTCGGTCACCCGGTAGGTGCGGCGCAGGAAGTGGTGCAGGGCGACCGAGTCGAAGCGGATCATCGCCATGCCCTCCGCCGAGTGGAACTCGACTGCCGTGTGGGCGGGGCCGTACGGCCTGATGTGCACGTTGCCCATTCCGGCGGGGGTGTCGAGACCCTCCTCCAACAGTGCCCGCGCGAAGGTCCAGGTCACCTTCTTGCCGTCGAGCGATATCCAGGCGGGGAAAAGGAGTTGGACGGCGAAGGGGTCGCCGGAGGAGTAGCGGAGCGTGACCGTCACGGCCAACTCCTGGTCGTCGTCGGCGATCAGGCGGGCGCCGGTGGGCTGTTCCAGGGTGATGGGACTCATGGCGGTCTCCGATTCGGGCGGGGGCGGCGGCCGTTGTACCGACGCCCCCTCCTTGATCACGTGGAGAGGGCTTTGATTACGCCGTCACGCATGGCATTTATGTGACCTGTATCACCTTGAGGAACGGCTGCAACTTTAATTGAAAGTTTTGCTATCTAGGGTACAAACCCTTGTCCCCGCCCCACTGGCAACTGGAGCGTTGCTGCCATGAACGACGGCCCCACCGCGGCCTACGCCCGGATCTACGAGGAGCAGCAGCCGCGCCTCGTCGCCTACGCCCGCTCGCTCACCCGTAATACCTGGGTCGCCGAAGACCTCGTCGCCGAGGCGCACTTCAGGGTCTGGCGCAGGCTGTCCGCCGGGCACGAGATCGACAACGTACCGGCGTACCTCATGACCACGGTGAAGCATCTCGCGAGCGCCGCCGGGGCCGCCGTACGCGAGACGCCGCGGGATCCGCAGGCCGACGAGCGGACCGTTGCCGATCCCGGGCAGCTCCACGGGGACGATCCGGCCGAGCAGGTGTCCTCGACGGACCTGCTGGTGAGGGTGCTTGAGCAGTTGCCGGAGCGCTGGGTGAAGGCGCTGTGGCTGGCGGAGGCGGAGGGGCTGCCGCTGGCGGCGATCGGACCCCAGCTCGGCACCAAGCAGGGGGCCACGGCCGTACTGCTGCACCGTGCGCGGGAGGGCATGCGGCAGGCGTTCCTGCGTGCGCAGACCGGTGCTCCGGACGACCCCGCGTGCCAGGTGCACTGGGCCCGGATGCCCGCGTATGTGCGCGGTGGCGCCACCGAGCGGCAGTCCGAACGGCTCCTCGGCCATGTCGACGCGTGCGACGACTGCCGGGCCCGGCTCGCGGCCCTGATGCGCGCCAACGACCGGCTGCCGGCGCTCGTGGCACCGGCCCTGCTGGTGTTCGTGCTCGGCGGCGCGGGCAAGTTCCTGCTGGCCGTCGGCGCGGGGTCCGCGGGCGCGGCCACCGCGGTGGGCGGGCACGGCGGAATTCTGCACGGGGTACGGCACGCGGCGGCCGGCGCCTCCAAGACACAGGTGGGCGCGGCGGTCGGCGCGGCCGTCGCGGGCGCCGTCGCGGTGATCGTCGTGCTCGGCGGCGGCGACTCCGCCGAGGTCCCGGTGGCGAAGAGGCCGCTGGCCGAAGTCCCGGTCACCCAGGCGCCGGTGGCATCGCGGCCGGGGGAGGGGTCGGAGAAGCCCGCGAAGACGCCGGGCGGCGGTTCGACCGCGTCGGCACCGGACGGGTCCGCAACCGCCGCGCCCCCGGCGGTACTTGCTGGCAGCGGGCCCCGGACGGTCGCGATACCGGTGGGGGACAGCGGTCCAACACCGGTTCCTACGGCCCCCGTTGATACGCCGACTCCTACGCCTACGCCCGTTCCCACGCCGCCGGTGACCTCGGAGCCGACCCCGACGCCGACGCCGCCGGCGGTCACGGATCCCGAGCCGACTCCCACGGAGCCGACGCCCACCTACCCGGCTCCGAGCGACCCCGTGAAGGAGCCCCCGAAGCCCACGAAACCGAAGCCCACGAAACCGAAGCCCACGACCCCGTCCGTACCGTCACCGGAACCCTCCGCGGAAGACCCGACTTCCCCCGCCCCCAGCCCTGTTGAGCCCCCGGGTGGCGGTGACCACCCCTGTGGCCGGGCGGCGACGGCCGATGCGGATCAGCCGATCGCGTAGGCGCGGTAGACCGTCTCCGTCGACGTGCCGCCGGTGGAGTCGGTCACCTGGGAGCGCAGGGCGACCGCGCCGGACGCCGGGTTGTGCACGGCGGCCTTCCAGGAGAACCCGGAGCGGGTGACGGAGACGGCCTTCCAGGTCGTGCCGCCGTCCGAAGACGCCCAGACCTTCAGGGACTTGACCGTCGTCTTGGTGAACTTGACGTCCGGGCCCTGGGATCCGCGGCCCGCGCTGACGGTGACCGACGTAATGCTGTTCGCCTGCGCCCGGTTGCGGCTGTCGAGGCCCGCCGGCAGGAAGCGGGTCATGAAGACGGGGGCGACCACCGACTTGGCCGGGTCGGCCTTGAACCGCCAGTCGAGCGTGACGCGCGAGGACAGCATGCCGGACGGGAAGGTGATGCCCGGGCGGTAGCGGTGGGCGTCCACGGTCAGCCGGTAGGTGCCGGCCGAGGTGATGCGGGCGGCGAAGGCGTCGCTGGAGTTGCCCCAGTTGGTCAGGGTCTGCTTCTTGACGGTGGTGCTCCCCTTGGACAGGACCACCGTCTCCTTCGTCGGGTCGGAGCCCCAGACACCCACGTCCGGGTCGCCGATCAGCGCGTCCGGGATGAAGTTCACGGACTTCTGCCAGACCATCGGCAGATAGTGCATGGGGCTCCACGCGGCCCGCCCGAACGACTGGGTGAAGCTCTGCCCGGCCTTCAGCGTCCTGGTCGCCGGGAAACCGCCGCTGACGACATCGCCGTTGTCCGCGACCACGTCGCCACGCGGCTGCCAGGTCCCGGGCGTCACATGGACCGTGGCGCTGTACGGCGCGCTGTCGTCGCGGACCTCGGAGTACAGGTCGGTCGTGCAGTCGTCGACCTTGGGCGTGGCCTGGAGGGCGGTGTCGACCTGGCTGCCCATCTGCGTCCCGCTGCGCACGGAGAAGCGCAGCGTCGCCAGTTGCGAGCGCTTGAACGATCCGCCGGGCGCGGCCGGGATACCGGTCGTCCTCTTGACCGCGACATAGCTGTCGTTGCCCGACCACTGCGCCATGTACGCGAACTGGAGCAGGTTGGAGGAGTTGGGGATGGCGTAGAGGGCCCCCGCGTCGTTCCAGCCGCCCGCACTGTACGCGGAGGGCATGTCCATGCTGGCGGCACACACCTGCGCGCTGATCCGGGCCGGGCCCGTCACATCGGCCGGTGTGTCCAGCGACACCTTCACGGCCTTGCCCTTACGGGCGTCCAGCGTCACGGACTTGGCCCCTGACACCGACACGACCTGTGCGCCGATGGTGTCGGTGCCCAGACCGTCCGTGGCGCTCTCGTAGATGTCGGCCATCGCGAGGTACTTGCCCGAGGGCAGGCTGAGCTTCTTGCCGGACTTGACGGTGCGCCGCTCCCCGGACGACGCGTTGACGACGGTCACCGTCGTCGCCACCTTCGCGCCGTGCCGCCCCAGCGTGGTGACGGTCAGCGAGCCCGACGCGGCCTGCGCGGAGGCGGCGGGAACGAACAGCGGTGCCAGCATGGCCACCCCGACGAAAGCGAACGGTATGCGTCTCGTACGTCCGACACGATCTGTGCTCATGGCTACCCCCAAGATCCAGACTCCCCAAAGGGGGACTCATAGTAGCCACGCGCCTCACCCCCCGCCCCTGACCCCCCGGCAAGCCTCCGCGTACGCCCTCACCAGCGGCCGGCCGCCGTTCTCGCGCCGCCACGCGAGGGCGTACCGGCTCGGCGAAAGGCCGTGCACCGGGCGGGTGGTCACGCCGCCGAGGGTGATCAGATGCGCGTTGCCGGTGGCCACCAGGCAGATGCCCAGGCCGGCGACCAGCGCCTCGTACGTCTCCTCCGTGCTCGCGATCTCCGCGCCGATGCGCGGGGGTCGGCCACCGCGTTCGGCGCGGGCGAGCCAGTGGTCGCGCAGCGGGCCCGCGTCGGGAGGCAGGGCGAGGAACGGCTCGTCGAGCAGGTCCGCGAAGTCGACCTCGGCGCGGGCGGCCAGCGGATGGGAGTCCGGGAACGCGACCAGGCGGGGCTCCTCGGCCACCACCGTCCAGTCGTAGCGCTCCGCGTCGGGCAGCGGCAGCCAGACGAAGGCGACGTCCGCGCCGCCGTCCGCGAGCCCCGCCGTCGGATCGTCCCAGCTCACCTGCCGCAGCCGTACGACCGCCTCCGGACGCGCGGCCGTGAACCGGGAGCGGATCGCGGGCAGCAGGCCGCCCCGGCCGGGGCTGGTGCTCATACCGACCACCAGGGTGCTGCGTTGGGCCACACCGACCTCCGCCAGCGCGGACGCGCCCTCCGCCCAGAGGGCCAACACCCGCTCGGCGTACGGCAGTAGGGCCGCGCCGGCCGGGGTGAGCGTCACGGCCTGGCGGTCGCGGCGGAACAGTTCGGCGCCCAACTGCCGCTCCAGCGCCCGGATCTGCTTGCTCAGCGCGGGCTGCGACACGTACAGCTTCTCGGCCGCGCGCGTGAAGTGCAGTTCCTCGGCGACCGCGACGAAGTAGCGCAGGTCCCGCACATGGACGTCTCTCGTCATAGCCATCGGTTATGAGCTTAGGTCTTGGACGCGCAGCCGAGGGCGGGAGCAGGCTGGTCCGCGGATGGCAACACGGATCTCGAACGGATCTCAAGGGGAGACGTCATGAACAAGGTGTGGCTCGTGACCGGCGCCAGCAGCGGGTTCGGGCGGGCGATCGTCGAGGCCGCGCTCGCCGCCGGTGACGTGGTCGTAGGCGCCGCCCGGCGGACCGAGGCGCTGGAGGACCTGGTGGCCGCCCACCCCGACCAGTTGGAGGCGCTGCGCCTGGACGTCACCGACACGGGGGCGGCGGAGGCGGCCGTACGGGACGTGGTGGCGCGGCACGGGCGGATCGACGTCCTCGTCAACAACGCGGGCCGCACGCACGTCGGGGCCTTCGAGGAGACCACCGAGCAGGAGCTGCGGGACCTGTTCGACCTGCACGTCTTCGGGCCGGCCGCGCTCACGCGCGCGGTGCTGCCGTTCATGCGGGAGCGGCGGTCCGGGGCGGTCGTGCAGATGAGCAGCATGGGCGGGCAGATGTCCTTCGCGGGCTTCTCGGCGTACAGCGGAACGAAGTTCGCGCTGGAGGGACTGTCCGAGGCGCTCGCGGACGAGGTCGCCGAGTACGGCGTCAAGGTGCTGATCGTCGAGCCGGGCGCCTTCCGGACCGCCCTCTTCGACACCGGCCGGGCCGGGGTCAGCGCCGACAGCGGTGTGTACGCCAAGGTGACGGAGACCCGCGGCTTCGTCTCCGGCGGCGACGGCGGCCAGGCCGGCGACCCCGCGAAGGCGGCGGCCCTCATCCTCGCCGCCCTCGACGCCGAGGAGACCCCGCTGCGGCTGCCCCTGGGCGACGACGCCGTCGACGCCGTCCTCGGCCACCTCGACCAGGTGCGCGGCGACATCGCGGCCTGGGAGAAGCGGACCCGCGCGACCGGGTTCGACGCCTGACGGACGGCCGGCTCGACGCCCGGCGGACGGCCGGGAACCCTTGGCCCGCCCGCTCCCGTCCCCGTTGTCAGTGGTGGGTGCCACGATGGACGCACGACGGGACGAAGGCGAGCGGGGGGGTGACATGGAGGGGGAGCTTCCGCGCGGCGGGCGGCAGATCAGGGAGCTGTGCGCGCGAGGGACGCGGTTGTACGACGTGGCGCGTGCCCTGCGTGCCGATCACACCCGCGCCCTCGACACCGTCCGCTCCGCGCTGGAACCGCTGCGGGCCGAACTCGTCGCCCAGGAGCTGGAGTCCATCCCCGTCGGCAGACTGAAGGACGTCACCGAGGGGCGGCTGCGGCTCGGCGCCGTGGAGGCGGCGGGGCTCACCTCCGTGCGCGCGGTGTACGAGGCGAGCCGGTACGAGCTGCGGCAACTGCCCGGAGTGGGACAGCAGACCGCCGACCGGGCGCTCGCCGCGGCCCGGCAGATCGCGCGGGCGGTCGGGGAGACCGTCTCCGTGCGTATCGACGCCGACGACCCCGAACCCCGCACCACCGCCCTGGTCGTCGCCCTGCAGCGGCTCGTCGAGGCGGGCCCCGAACTGCGCCGCGCGCTGGACGCCGCCACCCGGCTCGACGAGCGGCTCGGCGCGCTGCTCCCGGTGGCCCGGCCCGCCACCAGCAGGCTGCTGATGGCGCTCGCCGGCCGCGGGCGGCGGAACCGCGCCCTCGCCGCGGTCGCCGATCTCCACGAACTCGTCGCCGACGCCACCGCGCGGGACGTACCGCTGCTGATCGCCCAGGCGTCCACCGATCTGCTGCGCCCGCCGGTCTCCGACATCGCGGCCCTGGTCGACTTCGAGCTGCGGTCCGCCGAGTACTACAGCCAGCTCGCCGAGGTCGACGGACAGCCGCCGGACCACGCGGCGAGCGAGGGGTTCCTGCCCTCGGAACTCGCCGAGCGCGTGCACGCCCAGCAGCTGGACGACACCCACCGGAGGGTCTCGTTGCGCGGGTACCAGTCGTTCGGCGCGCGGTTCGCGCTCGCCCAGCGCCGGGTCGTCCTCGGGGACGAGATGGGACTCGGCAAGACCATCCAGGCCATCGCCGTACTGGCCCATCTCGCGGCCGAGGGCCACAGCCACTTCCTGGTGGTCTGCCCGGCCGGTGTGCTCATCAACTGGACCCGGGAGATCGGCGCCCGCAGCACCCTGCGCGCCCTGCCCGTGCACGGCCCGGACCGGCAGGAGGCCTACGGCGAGTGGCGCGAGCGCGGCGGAGTCGCGGTCACGACCTTCGACACGCTGCACACCCTGCCCGCGCCGGAGAGCAGGAAACCGAAGCTCTGGAAGCCCAGGGGCGAGGCTCCGCCCGGCCCCACCCCGGGCATGCTCGTCGTCGACGAGGCCCACTACGTCAAGAACCCGGACACCCGCCGAACCAAGTCGGTCGCCCTGTGGACCGAGCGCTGCGACCGCGTGCTCTTCCTGACGGGTACGCCCATGGAGAACCACGTGGACGAGTTCCGCACCCTCGTCCGCCACCTCCGCCCCGAACTGCTGCCGACGGTCCGCAACGGCACGGCGGCGGCCGGACCGCAGGCCTTCCGCAAGTCCGTCGCCCCCGCCTATCTGCGCCGCAACCAGGTGGACGTCCTCACCGAACTGCCCGCCCTGGTCCAGGTCGACGAGTGGGTGGAACTCGGCGCCGCCGACCGCGAGGCCTACGACCGCGCGGTCGGCGCCGGCAACTTCATGGCGATGCGCCGCGCCGCCTACGCCGACGCCGAGAAGTCGGCGAAGCTGCAGCGCCTGCGGGAACTGGTCGCGGAGGCCGCGGAGAACGGCGTGAAGGTGGTGGTCTTCTCGTACTTCCGGGATGTGCTGACCACCGTCCGGCACGCACTGGACGGGCCCGGTACGCGGGTGACCGGGACGATCTCCGGGAGCGTCCCGGCCCTCCGCCGGCAGCAACTCGTCGACGACTTCACGCAGGCCCCCGGCCACGCCGTGCTGCTCGCCCAGATCAGCGCGGGCGGGGTCGGCCTCAACCTCCAGGCCGCCTCCCTGGTCATCCTCTGCGAACCCCAGGTCAAGCCGACGGTGGAGCACCAGGCCGTGGCCCGTGTCCACCGCATGGGCCAGATACGCACGGTCCAGGTGCACCGCATGCTCGCCACCGACAGCGTGGACGACCGGCTCCTGACCATCCTCAAGAACAAGGACCGCCTCTTCGACCGGTTCGCCCGCCGCAGCGACCTCGCGGACGCCACGCCCGACGCGGTCGACATATCGGATGCCACCCTGGCCCGCCGCATAGTCGAGGAGGAACAGCGGCGGCTGGCGGCCGAGGCCAACTGACCGTGCCCGTCAGGGCAGTTGGCCGTCACCGATAGGTGGCCGTCACGAGCGCACGTCGAGCTCGGCGAGAGCGGCACCCGTGCCGCCCCGCACGGTGACACGGACGTACCGGGCGGGCGTCCCGTTCGGGGCGTGCCACGCGCGGCCGTCCGCCGAGGCCTCGACCGTGTACGACCCCGGGCGCTTCGTCCACGTGGGCCGGACCGTCCCGACGCGCACCGGGCGGCCCAGGTCGACGGTGAGCGATGCGCGGTCGGTGCCCGGGGACCAGGCGGTCGCGGGGCTGCCGTCCACGGCGGCCTCCGGATAGCGGCCGGACTCCGAGGAGGTCGCCGTCGCGGGGCGGCAGCGGGCCAGGTCGGTGGTGGGGGTGAGGTCCGGGCGCCGGGTCTTCAGGGTGACCGTGCCGGACAGGGTGCGGCGGCCCTCGGGGGTGTCCAGCACGAAGGGCGCCCCGGAGCGCAGCCGTACGGTCGTCGTCTGCGCGCCGATGGCGATGTCGTACGTACGACCGCGCCAGCGCAGGCCCGACAGGCGTACGCCGTCGGAGAGTTGGGGCGGCAGGCTCGGGTCGAGGTGGAGGGCGTCGGGGCGCAGCCGCAGACCCGTCAGGCCGTGGGTGAAGACCTGGAGGAAGCCGCCCTTGCCGGTGAGGAAGTCCTGCGCGGGGGAGCCGGCGAGGGGGTCGGACGCGCCCGCCTTGTCGCCCCGCGACTCCGAGAAGAGGGCGAACGGGCCGCGTGCGAAGGGCTGGTAGGCCCGCCGCAGGTAGGTGTACGCGGCGCAGCCGGGCTCGCCGACGGCCGCCGCGTCGATCGCGTGGACGGCGTCGGTCATGGCGGGGCCGTCCGGGTCGGTGCGCTGGGCGTAGTAGTCGAGGGTGGCGGCTCCGGCGCCGGCGGGCATCGGCCACTCCAGTGGGTAGATCAGCAGCACGGTGTCGGCCTGCTTGATCTGCGAGCCGTCGTAGCCGTCGTACTGGAGGAAGGTCTTGCGCTTGGGGTCGTAGGGGATGCGCAGGTGGTTCGCGATGGTGAGCCACTCGGCGGGGGCGGACGTGCCCAGCGTGCGGGCCGCTTCGGTGGCGGCGCGGAGGGCGGTGGCGGCGACGGCGTTGGTGTAGACGGCGTCGTTCACGCCGTTGCTGTACTCGTCGGGGCCCGCGACCTCCTTGATGGAGTAGGAGCCGTCGGTGTTCTTCGTGACCCGTGAAGTCCAGTACTGGGCGAGGCCGTTGAGGAGGGGCCGCCCTTCGGTCTGGAGCCAGGTGCGGTCGCCGGTGGCGAGGTAGTACTGGCGGGCGGCGAGGGCGATGTCGCCCTGGAGGTGGTTCTGGGTGAGGCAGTGCGGGGGCTGCCAGCTCTGGCACTCGTTCCACAGCAGCCCGTGACTCGCGCTGGTCCACGGGAAGAACAGGCCCTTCACCACGGTCTTCGCCGCGTTCTCGGCGGCGGCCGTGCGGGTGCGGTAGCGGTAGTCGAGGACCGGGCGGGCGAGGTCGGGGTGGGTGGTGAGCAGCGACGGGAACATCCAGGTCTCGGCGTCCCAGAAGATCATGCCCGCGTAGTTGTCGCTGGTCAGACCGGCGGGCGCGATGCTGTTCCGGGCGCCGGGACGCAGTGCGGACAGCAGCCCGTACTGGGCGGAACGGGCCCAGAGCTGCAGATCCGGATGGCCGGGCACCTCGATGTCGGACGACCACAGCGCCCGCCACGCGGCACTGTGCGAGGCGAGCAGCGCGTCCCACCCGCGCCGCGCGGCCCGCCCGGCGGCGTCCTGGGCGGCGGCCCGGGGATCGCGCGAGGTGAGGGCGGTGTCGATGCCGACGTACTTGGTCGCGGTGTAGGTACGACCGGAGCGGACGGGCAGGACGGCCGTCTGGCTGGCGCTCGACTTCCCGTCGCGGGCGGCCCGTTGGCGTCGGCCGGGTGCGTCCAGCACGGAGGCCAGCGCGCCGTCGACCCCGGTCCCGTCGGTGCGGAACGCGACGCCGATGGTGTGCGCGCCGGCCTGGCCGCCGGCCGTCTGTGTGATGCGGCGGGCGCCGCGGCCGTCGAGGCGGTCGGTGAGGGTGAGTTCGCCGTCCCAGTGCGGGGTCACCCGCAGGTGCACGGCGCCGGTGTGCTCGCTGTCGCGGGAGGTGAGGACGTCGTAGACCAGGTCGGTGCGGCGGCCGTCCTTGGTCGTCCAGGTGAGGGACGTGCGGACGTAGCCGCAGCGGAGGTCGAGGGTCTGGCGGTACCGCGTGATCCGGCTGCCGCTGCCGTAGGTTTCGGCGCCCGCCGTCACATCGAGGCCGGTCCAGGTCGGGAGGGCGGCGAGGGCCTCGCGGCCCGCGGTGTTCGCGGGGCCCCGGGCATAGAGGCCGGAGACGAACGCGCCGTCGTAGCGCGGTGTGTAGAGCGGCCAGCCGGTCTTCTCGCCGGACGCCGCGTAGCCCGCGCCGGCGGGCGGGACCCGGGTGCCGAGGTAGCCGTTGCCGACGTACGGGTGGTAGGTGTCGGCCGGGTCGATCCGGGTGGCCGAGGGGGCCCAGCCGGTCGCCCCGCAGTCGTCGCGGTGGAGGGGCGCGGCCGAGGCCGGGGGCAGGGGGAGGAGCAGGGCGGCGGCGAGGAGCGGGAGCAGCAGACGGGGTGGCTTGGTCACCGTTCGACGATGGGCTGCGGGGAGGGACGGGGGCGGGAAGCGCGCGGGGGATTACCACGTACGGAGCGCACCACCCGACCCCGAGACCTGCCCCGACAGCCCCTACTACTGGTACGGCGTCGGCTCGGTGACCCAGCCCGCCGTCAGGACGAGCCGTGACTCGCGGTGTACGGCCAGGAAGCCGAAGGGGCGGTCGAAGCGGGCCGTGACGACCGTGGTCGTGCAGCGGAGTTCGGGCCGGGCACCGCCGGGGGCGGCCGCGACCGCGGTCACCGCTCCCGCCCGGAAGCCGAGCGCGCCGAACTGTGCCACCGCCGCCTGCTCGGCCTTGCCGACGGCCAGCGGGTCGGGGCTGATACCGGGGAAGTGGCCGGCGCCGGTGTCCATGGCGGTGCTGAGCCCGAACAGGCCGTGCTGGTCGAGGAGATCGTGCCGCGCGCCCATGTCGTAGGCCACCGTCGTCACGGACAGCTCCGGCGGCTGCGGTGTGGCGCACCGCCGTTGCTCGATGCGCAGGCCCGGTCCCACGTCGCCGTACGGGAGTTGGCCGCTGGGCACCACGGTGACCTGGTGGGCCAGGGCGGCGACGCCCGTGCCCAGCACCTGGCCGGGGGTCAACCGCTGTTCGCCGAGCAGGAGATGGACGTCGATGCCGTTGTCGCCGGGGACCTTCAGCTCGGTGACGTAGCCGTGCGGGCCGTCCGTCACGCCGGCCCGGTCGAGGCGGACGCCGGTGCGGCGCAGGCCCACCAGCCGCCGCCCCTGCCAGGGGCCGGCGTCCGGACTGAGCGGCAACTCCTCGAAGGGGCGCGGCCATTCGGTGCGCAGCGCGAGCGCGCTCGCCAGCACCATCACCACATCCGCGTCCAGGGCGACCGGCATCCGCTCGACCAGCCCGTCCGTCCGCTCGGCCGCCCACGCGTCCAACGCCCGTCGCCCGGCCGGGAGATCGTCGGTGAGCACTCCGTGCGTGTCCGCCGGCAGCCCGGCCCGCCACTCCTCGCGCAGGGCCAAGTCGTGCCGGGTCCACAGGCCGAGGGCGGAGCGCAGCCCGGGCATCGGTCCCATCGAGGCGAGCAACTCCCGTGCGGCGGTGGCGGCTTGATCGGCGGGCAGGCCCACCGCGTCCGCGAGCTCCGCCCGCGCGGCGCCCCGCGCCCCGTCGGCGAGGAGTGCCAGCAGCGGCCACACCCCGGCCGCCGAGAACACCGTGCCGCCGGTCGCCGTGTCCGCCCAGCGTGCCGTCAGCCGGTTCACCGCGTCGACGGTCCCCCCGACCGCCGTGCCCTGAACCGCCGTCCCCTGGACCGCTCCCAATTCCGCCCCCGTCAGTGCCGTAGCGCAAGATCGCGCACGGGAAGGCTATCGTCGGCGCCCGGACTCCGGATGATCAGCCCCGCTCGTCGGGGAACGGCCGCGGTTCGGTCACCCAGCCCGCCGCCAGCACCAGCCGCGAGTGGCGGTGCAGGGCGAGGAAGGCGAAGGGGCGGTCGAAGCGGGCGGTGACGGTGGTGGTCACATGGCGGAGGTCGGGCAGGCCGCCGGCGATGGGGCCGACCGCGGTCACCGCCGCCGCGCGGAAGCCGAGCGCGCCGAACCTCGCCGTCGTGGCCTGCTCGGCCGAGTCGATGGCCAGCGGGGCGGGGCTGATGCCGGAGAAGTGGCCGCGCGTGGCGTCCCGTGCCGTCGTGAGCCCGAAGAGGCGGTGCAGCCGCAGCAGATCGTGCCGCGCGGTCAGGTCGTACGCCGCCGTCGTCACATCGAGGGTGGGTGGCCGGGGGCTCATGGAGCGGGTCCGCTCCACCCGCAGGCCGGGTCCCGGGTCGCCGTAGGGGAGGTGGTCCCCGGGTACTACGGGATGACGGCTGTCCAGGATTCCCAGGCCCGCGCCCAGCACCTGCGCGGGTGTCATCCGCTCCTCCCCAAGGAGCAGGTGGACGTCGATCGCCGTGTCGCCCAGCACCTTCAGCTCGGTGACATGGCCGTCCGGTGTGTCCGCCACGCCGATCCGGTCCAGGAGGGAGGTCTCGCGCCGCAGGCCGAGCGGGACCCGGTCGCGCCAGTACGTGCTCTCCATCGGCACCTCGGTGAACGGCCGCAGCCACTCGGTGCGCAGGGCCAGCGCGCTCGCCAGCACCAGTTCGGTGGCGTCCGTCAGCGCGAGCGGCATGCGCTCGATCAGCCCGCCGGTCCGCTTCGCCGCCCACGCGTCCAGGGCCGCGCCGTCGACCGCGAGGTCCCCGGTGAGCACTCCGTGCGCCTCGGCGGGCAGCCCCGCCGCCCACGCCTCGCGCAGCTCCAGGGTCCGCTTCGTCCACAGCCCGAGCGCCGCGTCGACACCCCGCATCGCCGCCAGCCCGGTCAGCAACTCCCGTGCGGCGGCGGCCGATTGGCCCGCGGGCAGCCCCACCGCGTCCGCCAGCTCCGCCCGTGCCGCGCCCTCGGCGCCGTCCGCGAGGAGGGCCAGCAGCGGCCACACCCCGGCCGCCGAGAACACCGTGCCCCCGCAGGCGGCCCCGGCCCAGCGCGCGGTGAGCGCGTTCACCGCCCGGACCGTAGTCTTCGCAACCCGCATTCCGCCCCCGCTCACCTCGTGCTTAACATGCGCGAGTCGTACGTCAGTTCCGCACCTGAAGATCTCCGGTTCCTCGGCTCAAGCCCTCCCGCCGGAGATCCCCGCCTGAACCAGGAGCACGGTACCCGTGTCCATACCCCCGCCGCCGGAACCCCATGGGCCGCCCACCCAGGGCCCCGAAGGCCCCCAGGACCAGCCTCCGGGCCCGGCTCCTCTCCCCCAGGCGCCCGCCACCCCGTACAACCCGTACGCCCCGCCGCCGGAGGACACCCACGGGACGGCGCGGCCCCAACCCCCTTACGGGGCACAGCCGCAGCCCCCGTACAACCCGTACACCCCCTACCCCCAAGGTCCCCCGTCCCCGTACGCCCCCTACGGGCCCCAGCCCTACCAGACCTGGTCCCAGGGCTACAGCCCGTACAACCACCCCGCGCCCCTCAACGGCGTGTCCGTCGCCGCCCTGGTACTCGGCATCCTGTGCTGCATCCCGGGTGTCGGTCTGGTCCTCGGGCTGATCGGGCTGAACCAGACGAAGAAGCGGGGCGAGCGCGGCCGGGGCATGGCGGTGGCCGGCATCGTGCTCTCGTCGCTCGGGCTGGTGCTGTGGGCGCTCGGGGTGGCCGGCGGCGCGACCGGCTTCTTCGACGACGTCGAGGTCAGCGGGGGGAACAGCGCGAGCGCCTCCCCGGGCAAGGGCCAGTGCTTCGACGCGCCCAGCGGTTCGCTGGAGGGCATGGCGTACGACTTCGACGTGGTGTCCTGCGCCGGCGAGCACGACGGCGAGGTGTTCGCCGTGGTGCGGCTGAGCGGCGACTCGTACCCGGGGGACAAGAAGGTCACGGCCACCGCGGACGACCGGTGCTACGCGCTCCAGGACTCCTACGCGATGGACGGCTGGGCCGTGCCCGACGACGTGGACATCTACTACGTCACCCCGACCGAGCAGAGCTGGAGCCTGGGCGACCGCGAGATCACCTGCGCGTTCGGCAACAAGGACGAGGAGGCGAGCCTGCCCGGCGGTTCGCTGCGCAACGACGCCACGACCCTCGACGCGGACCAGGTCGCGTACCTGAAGGCGGCCCACGTCCTCAACGCGGCGCTGGACTCGGCGCCCGACGCGCAGTACGTCGAGGACGACCTGCCGGGTCACAGGGCCTGGGCGGGCCGGGTCTCGACCGCGCTGACCCGGCAGGCCGACCTGCTGGAAGGCCATCAGTGGCCGAGTGCCTCCGCGAAGCCGGTCGCCGACCTGGTCAAGGACCTGCGGGCGGCGCAGAAGCAGTGGGCGAAGGCGGCCGGGGCCTCCGACGCCGACGAGTTCTACGGGTACTACGACAAGGGCGCCGAACTCATCGACCCCCATCTGTCGGTCACCGCCCGCAAGGCTCTGGGGCTCGCCACGACCCCACCGCCGTACGACGAGAGCGACAGCGGCGGGGACAGCGGGGGAGGCGATACCGGTCTGGAGGTGTGACGGCCTCTATAGCGGGGAGAAACTGCCTGGGTAAAGCCCACACCGGGCACAAGTCATCACATCGAGTGATTCTCTGGCCTTTGCTTGCATGGCACAACCCACGGTTGCCAGGCTGTTGCTGTCTGTACAACCCGATGGGAGCGGCCAGTGACATTCGGTGAGCAGCCGGCATATCTGCGCGTCGCGGGTGATCTCCGCAAGAAGATCGTCGACGGCCAGCTGCCTCCGCACACCCGGCTGCCCTCCCAGGCCAGGATCCGCGAGGAGTACGGCGTCTCGGACACGGTCGCCCTGGAGGCGCGCAAGGTGCTGATGGCCGAGGGGCTGGTCGAGGGCCGCTCCGGCTCCGGGACGTATGTGCGCGAGCGTCCGGTGCCGCGCCGTATCGCCCGCTCCGGGTTCCGGCCGCCCGCCGGCGCGACACCGTTCCGGCAGGAGCAGGCCGACGGCGAGGCGCGCGGCACCTGGGAGTCCAGCAGCGAGCAGACCGAGGCCGGCGGCGCGATCGCCGCGCGGCTCGGCCTCCAGGTCGGCGAGCGCGTGATGCGCACGAAGTACGTCTTCCGGGACGCAGGCGAGACGATGATGCTCTCCACGTCCTGGGAACCCCTCGCGGTGACCGGCCGTACGCCGGTGATGCTGCCCGAGGAGGGCCCCCTGGGTGGCATGGGGGTCGTCGAGCGGATGCGGGCCATCGACGTCGTGGTGGACAACGTCACGGAGGAGGTCGGCGCCCGGCCGGGCCTCTCCGAGGAACTGCTCGCGCTGGGCGGCGTCCCCGGCCATGTGGTCCTGGTCATCCAGCGCACGTACTACGCCTCGGGGCGGGCGGTGGAGACGGCCGACGTGGTGGTCCCGGCCGACCGCTACCGGATCGCCTATCACCTGCCCGTGAAGTGATCGCCCACCACCCGCCCGTGAAGTAATACGCCGACTTCCCGTGAAGTAGCGCGCCGAGTAGCGCGTTGGGTGCATTCCAGGTGAAGTAGCGCAACTTTCCCGGCACTTGTCGCCGGAACCGGTCAATCCGCCCTGTCTGGACGGCCGTTGGATTCCGGTCTTTCTCGCAGGTCGCTCGCGGGACCTGTAGCGTGCCTCCGACCGGATGCATCGAGGTGTGCCAACGGCGCGTTCGTAGTCGTGCGCCCCCTCCGCCATGGCTGGTTGCGTACCTCTTTGTGAAAAGCCGTATTCGCTGCGTGAAGGTTAGGCGTAGGCTCCGGCATATGCGGATTGCGGTTTCCTTATGGGGTGGGGCACGGCACGAACCGCGAGCGGGAAGCGGAGGGGCGCGATGAACGACGGCACGATCACTCTTCCCTGGCTCGTGATACGGCAGGACGACAACGGCAATCGCTACCGCGTGGGCAGGTACGCGACCCGCGCCGAGGCCCAGAAGATCGCGGACAGCCTCGACGACCGCAAGCACAAGCAGCTCTACTGGGTCGAGCGGATCGGGCAGAACGGGGACGCCACCCGCAACTGACCCACCCCGTAGGCTCCGGCGCATGACGACACGGATCGTGGTGGTCGGAGCCGCCCTGTTCGACGGCGGCCCCGACGACGGCGGTGACGGCCGCGGCGCCCGGCTGCTCGCCGCGCGCCGCAGCGCACCCCCGGAGCTGGCCGCCCGCTGGGAACTCCCCGGCGGCAAGGTGGAGCCCGGTGAGGGCCCCGAGGCCGCGCTGGTGCGCGAACTCCGCGAGGAACTCGGCGTCGACGCCGAGGCCGTCGCCCGCGTCCCGGGGGAGTGGCCGCTGAAGCCTCCTTACGTCCTCCAGGTCTGGACGGCCCGTCTGCTTCCCGGTTCGCCCCGCCCGCGCCCCCTCCAGGACCACGACGAGCTGCGCTGGCTCGCCCCCGCGGACATCTGGACCGTCGACTGGCTCGACCAGGACGTGCCCGCCGTACGGGAGACGCTGGCGCTGCTCGACGCCGGGGCGCGCTGAACCCGTCGTAGGCCGCGACGAGCCGGGTGTGCGGAACCCGCCGTAGTTCGTGGCGGAGGGGCGCGGCGGATTCGTAAGGGGAGTGGGACGGCGGAGTGTGCCGGGGGCGGTGTACGCCGTTCGTGCCACAGTGCGCCCTCCGGGGCGGTACCGGGCCTTTGATATCGGGTATGTGCCCATTAACCCCATGAAATCGGACATGGGTGTGTTGGGCTGGCCCGGGATGTGATCGGCTTGATCGACACCGAAGGCGACTGCGCCGAGTGGACCTTTCCCGCCGACCCCGGAGCCGTCCGCACCGCGCGCTCGGCCGTCCGCGGTCAGCTGCGCGACTGGGACCTCGCCGCCCTCGCCGACCTCACCGCGCTGCTGGTCAGCGAGCTGGTGACCAACGCGCTGCGGCACGCCACCGGCCCCATCGGCCTCCGCCTGGTCCGCCCCGCCGGCCCGGACGGCGTCCTGCGGGTCGAGGTCTCCGACCCGCTCCCCGACCCGCCCCGCGAGCGCGTCGCCCGGCCCGAGGACGAGAGCGGACGCGGCCTCCAGCTGGTCGCCGGCGCCTGTGTCCGCTGGGGCACCCGGCCCGGCCTGACGGGCAAGACGGTGTGGTTCGAACTCGCGGTGCCGTGATGAACCCGGGCCGGTGCGCGGGCGCACGCTCCTGTACGAACCGGACAGTGGTGTCCATCGATTGGTCAAGGCCTGTGACGGTTGTCGATCGGCGTGGTTCGACTGCGTGTCCGCTGGTTAGAAGACTGGGAGTGTTGTCGCGGGCAGGTCCGAAATGCATCGGGATTGTCCTGTGATCGTGAACACCGTGTTGTGGGGCGCCGTAGTGCTGGATACTGCGGGCAGCCGCCCCCGGTGACCGGTGCCGGACGCGGTGAGCTGGAGGGGACGGTTCGCGTGAGCGAGATACCAGCGAAGGCCACGGAGTCCGAGGACCCGTCGGGCGGCGCGAGGGCTGAGGCCGTGGGCTTCGCCGACGTGCCCTCCGCCGACGCCATGACCGTCGGCGACGCCATGTGGCAGAGCAGCCCGCCCGGCTCGATCTACGACTACATCAAGGTCGCCTCCTTCTCCATCGGCCCCGACGGTCTCGTCGACCAGTGGAGCCTGCGGGCCGAGCAGCTCTTCGGCATCCCCACGGACCGCGCCGTCGGCATGGACCCCATCGAGGCGTTCGTCGACCCCGAGCTGCGCGAGCACGGCCAGCGGAAGATGGCCGAGATCCTGGACGGCCGGGAGTGGACCGGAGTGGTCCCCTTCCGGGTGCCGGAGAGCGAGCAGGGAGACCCGGGCAAGGAGGGTCTCGCCGAGGTCTATGTGATGCCGACCCGGACCGAGGAGGGCGAGCGGGCCGCCGTCTGCATCGTCGTCGACGTCCGGATCCTGCGTCGTATCGAGACCGATCTCGCCGCCTCGCAGTCGATATTCGGTCAATCTCCGTTCGGGTTCCTGCTGATCGACCCCGACCTGCGGGTCCGGCGCGCCAACCAGCAGATCGCCAACACCTTCGGCGGCACCCCCGACGACCACCGGGGCAGGGGCGTCCAGGACTATCTGCAGAGCCCCGAGGCCGAGCGGGTCACCGCGACCCTGCGCCGGGTCCTGGAGACCGGCAACTCGATAACCGACATGCATGTCACCGGATTCGTGCCCGGCTCCGAGGAGCGCCGGCACTGGTCCATCAACCTCTACCGCGTGCACAGTGGCAGCGGGCGCCCCATTGGCATCGCCTGGCTCGGCACCGATGTCACCGCCCGCCGCGCCGCCGCCCGCGAGGCCGCCTCCGCGCGGCGCAATCTCGCCCTTCTGAACGAGGCCGGCGCCCGCATCGGGAACTCCCTCGACCTGGAGACCACGGCCCGCGAACTCCTCGACGTGGTCGTCCCCGGCTTCTGCGACCTCGCCACCGTCGACCTCTACCAGGGCCTCCTGGCCGGCGACGAGACCCCGCCCGGGCGGGCCGACGGCAGTGCGGAACTCCGCCGGGTGGCCTTCGCGAGCGCGGTCTCCGACGCCCCCTTCGTGGGCGGCGGCGCACCGGTCTCGGTCGGCGCGGTCCACCACTACCCCTTCAACTCGCCCTGCGCGGACGCCCTGCGCACCGCTCGCCCGCAGTACGTCCCCGCCGAGGAGGGCGGCCCCGTCCAGTCCACGCTGGCCGTGCCGATGGTCGCCCACGACACCGTCGTAGGACTCGTGCAGTTCGCCCGTACGAAGGGCAGCGAGCCGTTCGGCGACCGGGACCGGGACCTCGCGGTGGAGCTGGCGGCACGGGCCGCGGTCTGTATCGACAACGCCCGCCTGTACCGCCGTGAGCACGAGCGGGCGTTGATACTGCAACGGTCGCTCCTGCCGCCCGGCGACCCGGAGGCCTCCGGCCTGGACATCGCCTGCCGCTATCTGCCCGGGAACGCGGCGACGGAGGTCGGCGGCGACTGGTTCGACGTCATCGAACTCCCCGGTCACCGCACGGCGTTGGTGGTGGGAGACGTGATGGGCCGCGGACTGCGCGCGGCGGTCGCGATGGGTGAACTGCGCACGGCGGTACGGACGTTGGCCCTCCTGGACCTGGAACCGGCGGAGGTGTTGTCCGCCCTGGACGAGATCGCGCGCGGGCTCGGCACCCCCGGCGGCGTCCAGCAGGCCACCCGGGCCGCGCGACGCCCCCGCGAGGCCGACCTCTCCGAGGTGTACCTCGCGACCTGCATCTACGCGGTCTACGACTCGGTGACCAGGCGGTGCACCTTCGCCAACGCGGGCCATCTCCCGCCGGTCCTGGTGGAACCCGGCGAGGCGGCGCTGATGCTCGACGTGCCGCCCGGCATGCCGCTCGGCGTCGGCGGCGAGCCCTTCGAGGAGGTGGAGGTCGAACTGCCCGAAGGGGCACTGTTGGCGCTCTACACGGATGGACTGGTCGAATCCCGCGACCACCCCCTCGACGAGGGCCTCCAGGCCTTCGTGGGCGCCCTGACCGACCCCAACCGCCCGGTGGACGACGGCCGTCCGGTCACGGCGGCGGCACTGAACGCCGAGACCCACCGCGACCTGGAGGACGTCTGCGACCACGTCCTCAGCACCCTCGACACCCACCACGGCGAGGACGACATCGCGCTGCTGATGGCACGTGTCCAGGGCCTGCCCGAGGACTCGGTCGGCGACTGGACGCTGCCGCGCGAGCCGCGCAGCGTGGGCCGCGCCCGCGAGTACGCGCGCGCCCGCCTCCAGTCCTGGGACCTCGAACCCCTCATCGACACCACGGAGTTGCTGGTCAGCGAACTCGTCACGAACGCGCTGCGCTACGGCGAGGGCGAGATCCGACTCCGCCTGCTGCTGGACCGCACGCTGGTGTGCGAGGTCTGGGACGCGGGCCTGGTCCAGCCGCGCCGCCGCCGCGCCCGCGACACGGACGAGGGCGGCCGGGGCCTCCAGCTGGTCGGCCTCCTGTCGGCGGCCTGGGGCTCACGCCGGACACCGCGCGGCAAGACGGTCTGGTTCGAACTCCCGCTCCCGGACGGCGAAACCGGCATGGTGGACCCGGCGGAGGCCCTGCTCAGCCTGTTCTGACGGACTCCGGTCAGCGGACTCCGGTCAGTCTGTTCCGACGGGCTCCGGGTCGGGTCCTCCGCGCCTCCGGGTGTCGGGTCCGCCGAAGGCGGGTGGCGGTCCGCCGTCCGGGGCCTCGCCGAGCAGCACGCCGCCGAGGACGGCTCCGCTCGTGTGTCCGGTGGTGCCGGAGTACGGGTTGCCGTGCACGCGGACGTCCTGTTCGGCCGACTCCCGGGCGGCCAGGGCGGGTTCGCCGGACGCGGCGGGGTCGGTGTCGAACAGCCGTGCCGCCTCCGCCAGGAGGGTCCGCGCACCGGCGCCCACCGCACCCCGGTGCGTCGCCACGAAGCCGTCCGCCGCCCGGACGTCAGTCCCGGCGACGAGCCACGCGGCGGCACCGAGCACCCCGTCCCGCCCGGCGCCCAGCGGCGACACGGCCCGCACGATGCTCCGCAGGGCGGCGAGGGGGTCGTACGGACGGCCGCCGGTCAATTCCTCCCGTACGGCGGAGAGGGCGGCGTCGGTGTCGCCCAGGAGGGAGCGGGCCGCGCCGTCGATCGTCCCGGTGGCTGCCCGCGCTCTCACGGTCTCCGCTCCGGTGAGCGCGGCCGGGACCAGGCCGGCGGCTGCGGCAAGGGAGTCGGCGAGCTGGTCGACGCCGGTCAGGAGGGTGTCGGCCTGACCGACGGCACCCTCGGCGGCGCGCAGATCACGCACCGCCTGCTCGGTCCGGCCCAAGTCGGCGGCCTGGCGGGCCTGGTTGAGATGGGTCGTGGCGAACACCAGGCGGTCCTTGGCCTGTTCGACGTATCCGGTGACTGTGGCGCAGGCCGAGGCCGGGTAGCGGGTGCGCAGGCCGGCGAGGGTGGCTTCTACGGCCCCCGTACGGCCGGTCAGTTCACGGAACCGGCCCTCCGCGACCTCCAGCGCCCCGCTCATCTCCCGCTCCAGCGACCGGAGTTGATCGAACTCCGGGGCTGCGGCGTCCAGTCGCCGCCCGGCTTCGGCACACCGTCCGACGATGCCGGCGAGGGCGTGCCGCCGGGCGGCCTCCTCCACGGGGACCCCTTCGTCGTAGCGCAGCCGTATCGCGAACGCGGCGGACAACTCGCGCTCGGCCTCGTGCAGGGCCAGGACGAACGGTTCGACAGCCCGCGCCCCGAACCGGGCCTCCGCGAAGGCGAGTTCGTTGCGGCTGGTGCGGACGCAGTCGTCGGCCTGGACGAGTGCGGCACCGGCCTGGCGTTCCAGTACGGGGAGCGGGGTCACCGGGGGTTGGGGTGAGACCACACCGGGAGTCGTACGGGTACGGGCTCTACGGGTCCGGCGTACATACCCGTACCCCGCGAGTACCCCCGCGCCGCCGACGGCGACGAGCGGCAGAACGAGGTCGGCGGCGGACGTTCCATCGGCAGCCTGCCCCGCGTCGGCCCGCTGACCGCCCCGGGCGGCGGCGGCTCCGGCCCGGGTGGCCGCAACCGGAACCTCCGCATTGATCGTCATCACCGGCAGCACCAGCCACACGACCCCGGCCGCCCCACCCAGCACGGCATGCGCCACCCGCACGGATATCTGAGAGGCCGCGCATCGCGGCCGGCCGCGTATCAGGGATGACGTCACATTTCGGAGCGTATGAGCAGGATTGCGGACGCGCGACCGGGGGTGGGACGTGCGGGTGTGCCGGTGACGGGTGGGGCGCGGGGTACGGCTACAGGAGGGGAGACACGGTGATCGCGCACGCAGGGGGCACGGGCACGGGGAGGGACGAGGGTCCCGAGGCAGCCGACGGTGACGTACCTCCGCAGGGGCCACCCGCACCCGACGACGAAAGCGGTACGGGAGGCACGGGTAGTACGGGTGGGAGAAGGAAGTGGGTCCGCTGGACCCGCCGTACCGCCCTCGCGCTCGTGCTCCTCCTGGTCCTCCCCACCCTCGCCGCCGAGATCGCCCTGCGCGTGAACTACAGCGGCGACCCCGCCGACGGCACCCACACCAGGAACCAGGACGCGATCTGGCTGGGCCACGCCTGGGTGGACGGGCGGAAGACCGACGCGGACGTCACCGCCCTGGCCCGGCGTCTGAAGGGCACCGGCATCCGCGATCTGTACGTCCATTCGGGGCCCCTGGAGCACGACGGCACCCTCCCCGAGGCGGACTACCCCAGAGCCACCTGGCTGATCGACTCGGTCCACCGCGCCCTGCCCGGCGTACGCGTCCAGGCCTGGCTGGGGGACAAGCTCGCCACCGAGAGCCCGGACGGACTGCGGCTGCAGCGCGCGGCGACCCGTACCGCGATCGTCGCCTCCACCCGCCAGATCCTCGACGCCGGCTTCGAGGGCGCCCACTTCGACCTGGAACCGCTGCACTCCGGCGACCGCGACTACCTCGACCTGCTCGACCGGCTGCACGACGTCACCGAGTCCCGGAACGCCCAACTCTCCGTCGCCGCCCACCAGATCGACCCGCTGCCCGCCTTCCACTCCTTCTGGGGCACCGTCACCAACCACCCCAAGTGGTGGTCGCAGGCGTACTTCGGCCAGGTCGCCCGCCGCGTCGACCAGATCGCCGTCATGTCGTACGACACGATGCAGCCCCTGCAGAGCCTCTACGGCGGCTACGTCGCCCAGCAGACCTCGCTCGCCCTGGAGGTCACCCCCGACTCCACCGACCTCCTCATGGGCCTGCCCTTCTACCACGAGAACCGCTTCGGCCACCGAGGCGCCGCCGAGACCGTCCCCGCCGCCGTCCGGGGCGTGCGCCTCGGCCTGTCCCGCACGGACGCGGACCGCGCGAACTTCGGTGTCGCCCTGTACGTGGACTTCGCGGCGACGGAGGCGGACTGGACGGCGTACCGGGAGGGCTGGGTGCATTGAGCGCGTGCCCGAGTCCGGTCAAAATACGGTGCCGTTCACAGCTGCGGATGCGATGATCCGTCACGTCCGATGGGGGTGGGCGATGGTGTTGACATGGCTGGCCGCGGTGGCCTTGCTGCTGCTGGCGGCTCTCGGAGTCCTCACGGCGACGACCGGCTGGATGCCGCCGATGGCGCGAGACAGGGTCGTGCGGCCCGCGTTGTGGGGACTCGGCGCGCTGGCCGGGGCCCTGGGCATGGGGACGGCGATGTCCCTGCGGTGGTGGGCGGACTCCCCGGTGACGGGCGACGTGGGCGGCGCGACGGCGTTCGCCCTGATCATCCTCGGCGGAGTACTGCAGTGGCGCGCGCAGCGCCCCGGCACCCTGTGACCGCCACCCGCAGGGAACTCACCCGCGACGACCTGGCACCGCTGACCCGCGCCGCTCTCGGCCGCACTCCGACGACCGTCACCCGTATCCGGGGCGGTTCGAAGAAGGGCGTCTACCGCCTCGCCTTCGAGGACCGTTCCACCGCCGTGGCCTACGTCTGGTCCCCGGACGAGGACCTCTGGGACGCCGGCCCCGGCGATCCCCGCGACCCCTTCTCCCACGCCTCCGGCCTGACCCTCTTCACGGCGGCGGCCGACCGTCTCGCCGCGGCCGGTGTCCGCACGCCCCGGCTCCTGCACGCCGACCCCACCCACACCCACCTCCCCGCGGACGCGGCGCTCGTCGAGGACCTTCCGGGCGGCACCCTGGAGGACCTGCTGGAGGGCGACCCGGCCGCCGCACCGGAGGCGCTGGAGCGGATGGCGGCCCTCCTCACCACCCTGCACAGCTGCACGGGCCCGCGTTTCGGGAAGGTCGCGGTGGTCGACAACGGCGGTTCCTCGTACGGGAGTTCATGCGAGGAGACCGTCGTGGCACGTGCCTTCGGCGACCTCGACGAACTCCCCGCCCGCGACCCGCGAGCAGCCGCGGCCCATCCTCGACTGACCGACGCCATAAGGACCCTGGCCGCCCGGGTCCGCCCGCGCGACGAGCCCCCCGCCCTCGTCCACGGCGAACTCGGCGGCGACCACGTCCGCGTGACCGCCGACGGCGACCTCGCCCTCATCGACATCGAAGGCCTGATGTACTTCGACGTCGAATGGGAGCACGTGTTCCTCCGCCTGCGCTTCGGCCGCCACTACGACGCCCTGCGCACCGAGCACTTGGACGAGGACCGCCTGCGTCTCTACCGCGTGGCCATGCACCTGTCCCTGGTGGCCGGCCCCCTGCGCCTCCTGGACGTCGGGGACTTCCACGACCCGGAGTTCATGCGGGGCATCGCGGAACACAACCTCAGCCAGGTCCTCACCCTTCTGGAGAACGCCTCCTGATCTTCGACCCCAGCCACACCAGCGGGTCGTACTTGCGGTCGACCGCCCGTTCCTTCAAGGGAATCAGCGCGTTGTCCGTGATGTGGATGCCCTCGGGGCAGACCTCGGTGCAGCACTTGGTGATGTTGCAGTAGCCGAGGCCGTGTTCGTCCTGGGCGGTCTTCTTGCGGTCCAGGCCGCTCTCGGCGGCCGCGTCCAGCGGGTGCATGTCCAACTCCGCGACCCGCATGAGGAATCGGGGACCGGCGAACGCCGTCTTGTTCTCCTCGTGGTCGCGGACGACATGGCAGGTGTCCTGGCACAGGAAGCACTCGATGCACTTGCGGAACTCCTGCGAGCGGTCGACGTCCTCCTGCATCATCCGATACTCGCCGGGCGCGACCCCCTGCGGCGGTACGAACGCCGGAACCTCCCTGGCCTTCTGGTAGTTGAAGCCCACGTCCGTGACGAGGTCGCGGACCACCGGGAAGGCGCGCAGCGGGGTGACGGTGATCGTCTCCTCGCGGGTGAACACCGACATGCGGGTCATGCACATCAGCCGGGGCCGCCCGTTGATCTCCGCCGAGCACGAACCGCACTTGCCCGCCTTGCAGTTCCAGCGCACGGCGAGGTCGGAGGCCTGGGTGGCCTGGATGCGGTGGATGATGTCGAGGATCACCTCGCCGTCGTTCACCTCGACCTTGAAATCCTCCAGGCCGCCGCCCTTGACGTCCCCCCGCCACACCTTGAAGCGGGCCTCGTAGCTGCTCACTCGTACAGCTCCTCTTCGGCGAGGTACTTGACCAGCTCTTCCTTCTCGAAGAGGGCGAGCAGGTCGGCGCGGATGGGGTCGGTGGTCTCACGGGTCAGGCCGATCTGCGCGGACACCGGGTCCGTCGCCCCCGACCCGCCTGTGGGATCGGTGAGTCGGCAGATGAGGTTGATGCGGCGCCAGTCGCGGTTCATACCGGGGTGGTCCTCGCGGGTGTGTCCGCCGCGTGACTCGGTGCGCTCCAGCGCGGCCCGCGCCACGCACTCGCTGACCAGCAGCATGTTGCGGAGGTCGAGCGCGAGGTGCCAGCCGGGGTTGAACTGCCGGTGGCCCTCGACTCCGGCACGGCGGGCCCGTACCCGCAGGTCGGCCAGTTTCTCCAGCGCCTGCTCCATCTCGCCCTCGCGGCGGATGATGCCGACGAGGTCGTTCATGGTCTGCTGGAGTTCCTGGTGGAGGGTGTACGGGTTCTCCGGCGGGCGCCCGTTCTCCTTGCCCGGTTCGGGGCCCTCCGCCGAGAAGGGGCGCAGTGCCTCCGCCGCCGCGAGGTCCACCTCGGTGTCGTCCACCAGTGGGCGGCTGTCCGCCAGGTCGGCCGCGTGGTCCGCCGCGTGCCAGCCCGCCCTGCGGCCGAACACCAGGAGATCGGAGAGGGAGTTGCCGCCGAGCCGGTTGGAGCCGTGCATGCCGCCGGCCACCTCACCGGCCGCGAACAGCCCCGGTACACCGCGTGCCGCCGCGGTGTCGGAGTCGACCGCGATGCCGCCCATCACGTAGTGGCAGGTCGGGCCGACCTCCATCGGCTCCGCGGTGATGTCGACGTCGGCCAGCTCCTTGAACTGGTGGTACATGGACGGGAGCCGGCGCCGGATCACCTCCGCCGGCATACGCGTCGACACGTCCAGGAAGACCCCGCCGTGCGGTGAGCCGCGGCCCGCCTTCACCTCGGAGTTGATGGCGCGGGCGACCTCGTCGCGGGGGAGCAGCTCGGGGGGACGGCGGTTGTGGTCCGGGTCCTCGTACCAGCGGTCGCCCTCAGCCTCCGACTCGGCGTACTTCTCCTTGAAGACGTCGGGGATGTAGTCGAACATGAACCGCTTGCCCTCGGAGTTGCGCAGCACCCCGCCGTCACCGCGCACCGACTCGGTGACGAGGATGCCCTTCACGGACGGCGGCCACACCATGCCGGTCGGGTGGAACTGCACGAACTCCATGTTCAGCAGCGGCGCCCCGGCGAGCAGCGCCAGCGCGTGGCCGTCGCCCGTGTACTCCCACGAGTTGGACGTCACCTTGAAGGACTTGCCGATGCCGCCGGTCGCGATCACCACGGAGGGCGCTTCCAGGACCAGGAAACGGCCCGTCTCGCGCTCGTACGCGAAGACTCCGGAGACTCGGCTCCCGTCCTTCAACACCCTTGTGACAGTGCACTCCTGATAGACCTTCAGACGGGACTCGTACTCACCCGTCTCGCGAAAGTCCTCCTGCTGGAGCGACACGATCTTCTGCTGGAGCGTGCGGATCAGCTCAAGTCCCGTACGGTCGCCGACGTGCGCGAGGCGCGGGTACTCGTGGCCGCCGAAGTTGCGCTGCGAGATCCGGCCGTCCCGGGTGCGGTCGAAGAGGGCGCCCCAGGTCTCCAACTCCCAGACCCGGTCCGGGGCTTCCTTCGCGTGCAGCTCGGACATGCGCCACTGGTTGAGGAACTTGCCGCCGCGCAGGGTGTCACGGAAGTGGACCTGCCAGTTGTCGCCGGAGTTGACGTTGCCCATCGCCGCCGCGATGCCGCCCTCGGCCATCACCGTATGGGCCTTGCCGAACAGCGACTTGCAGATGACCGCCGTACGGGCACCGCGCTCGCGCGCCTCGATGGCGGCCCGGAGGCCCGCGCCACCGGCACCGACCACGACGACGTCCCACTCCTGTCGCTCGACCACGGACATCAGAAGGCCCCTGCCAATCTAAAAGAAGCGCGGATCATTGAAGGCTCCTGAGGCGACCAGGTACACGTAGAAGTCCGCGAGCGCGACACTGATCAACGACGCCCAGGCCAGCTGCATGTGACGGTTGTTCAGTTTCCCGACGAACTGCCAGGCCCGGTAGCGCACGGGATGCTTGGAGAAGTGCTTGAGCTTGCCGCCGACGATGTGCCGGCAGGAGTGGCAGGAGAGGGTGTACGCCCAGATCAGCACGATGTTGGCCACGAAGACGAGGGTGCCCAGGCCCATGTGGCCCCAGTGGTAGTGCTCGTCGCGGAAGGTCAGCACGGTGTCGTAGGTGAGCGTGCCCGCCACCAGGAGCGCCGCGTAGAAGAAGTACCGGTGGACGTTCTGCAGGATCAGCGGGAAGCGGGTCTCGCCGGAGTACTTCTTGTGCGGCTCGGCCACCGCGCAGGCCGGGGGAGAGGCCCAGAAGCCGCGGTAGTAGGCCTTGCGGTAGTAGTAGCAGGTGAGGCGGAAGCCGAGCGGGAAGATCAGGATGATGATGGCGGGCGAGATGCCCCACCAGCTCCCGAAGAGATCGGCGTTCGGGCCCGCGTGCATGGTTCTGCACCGCTCCGCGAGGCAGGGCGAGTAGAACGGGGAGACGTAGGGCGCCGAGTAGTAGTTCGAGTCCGCGAAGGCCCGCCAGGTCGAGTAGACGACGAAGGCGAGCAGTCCGGCGGCGGTGACGGCCGGGGCCAGCCACCAGCGGTCGGTCCGCAGATGCGGGGCGTCGATGGCGGCGCGCGTACCGGTGCGTACGCCGCCGCTGTTCGGATGGGGTTCCGTACCAGTGGCCAACTCAGGACTCCGGTCGGTTCAGGGTGCGTGGCGGTGATGGGCGCCGAGTCCTTCGTCGTCCGTATCCGTCCACAGGGTGTTGTCGTAGGGGGTGTCGGAGATGGGGACGAGATCGGGGCGCTTGGGGCGCTCGATCCCTGGTGCGGCGTCGCGCAGCAGCGCGACGCTCTCGCGCAGGCGGTCGGCGTCGGCCTTGATCCTGCGCATCTCCAGGCCGCCGCTGCCGAATTGCTGTTCCAGCCGTCCCACGGACCTGAACAGGTCTTCGAGACAGCGTTGAACTGACGTCAGTTCGTCGTGCACGGACATGACGTGACCTCACTTCCGTGGGCGTCGGCCCTGGACGGCAACGTTCATGCGCCTGCGAGTGTTGCGCGCCACACCGGCCGGTGGGAAGCGGTGTGCACGGATTGGCCGGGGTGCGTTGGTGTGTACGGGGGCAGATTCGAACATTGCGCCGCACGGGTGGGCTTCCCGGCGCCCCTCGCCGTGTCGCCCCACGGGGCCGAACCGTTTCCTCTTCAGTGGCCGCATAGATCTGATCAGCTCCATATACCACCAAAAGCGATCAGAGCCCGCGGCTTACCGGAGGTAGCAGTGATGTCCCACGACGGCGTCGGACTGCGCGCGGTCATGCGCTCGGTCGCCTTCCTCACCGCGGGCGCGCTCGCGGTGCCCACCCTCTCGGCGTGCAGCTCCGCGGACGAGTCGGGCAAGCCGCTGGCCGCACAGGACATCGCGCCCGTCGCGCGTGACCTGGTCGCCGACGGCGGCACCCTGCGCTGGGCCGTCGACGACGTACCCGAGACCCTCAACGCCTTCCAGTCGGACGCCGACGACGCCACCACCCGCGTCGCCCAGGCCGTCCTGCCCGCCATGTTCCGGCTCGACGCGCAGGGCCGCCCGCAGCGCGACGCCGACTACCTGGAGTCCGCGAAGGTCGTCGACACCTCGCCCAAGCAGGTCGTCCTCTACAAGCTCGACCAGCAGGCCGTGTGGAGCGACGGCCGCGAGATCGGCGCCGCCGACTTCGCCGCCCAGTGGCGCGCCCTGTCCGGCAAGGACTCCGCGTACTGGACCGCCCGCAACGCCGGCTACGACCGCATCGAGAAGATCGACCGCGGCGCCAACAACCTTGAGGTCAAGGTCACCTTCAGCAGGCCGTACGCCGACTGGAAGTCACTGTTCTCGCCGCTGTACCCCAAGGACGTCATGGGCACCCCGGACGCCTTCAACGACGGGGCGCGCCGCAAGCTGAAGGTCACCGCCGGCGCCTTCGGGGTGCAGAAGGTCGACCGCAAGGACAAGGAGATCGTCCTCGCCCGCAACCCGCACTGGTGGGGCCGGCCCGCGAAGCTCTCCCAGCTCGTGCTGGCCGCCGTACCGCTGGACAAGCGGGCCGCCGCGCTCGCCGACGGCACCGTCGACCTGGCCGCGGTCGACCCCGCCGACGCGAGCCGGATCGCGCTCGCGGGCCGCGCCAGGGGCACCGGCACCCCGCTCCAGGGGGCGAGCGCGAGCGCCACGGGCGACACGGAGAGCAAGGACGAGAACAAGGGCGAGAGCCCCAAGGAGACGAAGAAGCTCAGCAAGAAGGAGCGCAAGGCGCTCGCCAAGTACCTGCGCCAGCAGGACGAGTTGCGTGCCTTCACCGTCCGCCGCTCCTTCGAGCCCGCCTACACACAGCTCGCCCTCAACGGTTCCGAGGGCCCCCTCGCCGACGAACGCGTCCGGCGTGCCGTGGCCCGCGCGCTCGACCGGGAGGCGCTCGCCAAGGTCGTCCTCACCCCGCTGGGCCTGCCCGCCGTACCCGTCGGCAGCCACCTCGCGCTCTCCGGGCAGGCCGCCTACGCCGACAACAGCGGCGCGCTCGGCGACCACGACACCGCGGAGGCGCAGGCGCTGCTCACCGACGCGGGCTGGGTGGCCGGCGGACCGGTGAAGGAGAAGGGTGAGAAGGCGGCCGGCGCCGAGGGCAGGAAGGGCAAGAAGGACGACGAGTCGGAGGGCGGCTCCGACGGGCAGTACATCGTGGGCGAGGACAACAAGGACCCCCAGGACCACACCAGGAAGCACGGGCACGGCGACGAGGGCTCCAAGCACCTCGCCGACGGCAAGCAGTACGACGGCCGCAAGGTGAAGCAGGGCGGGGCGCCCGGCGCGTACGCCCCGAAGGGCACGGCCGCCCCCGCCGGCGCGAAGACCGGGACGCTCGCCAAGGACGGCAAGCCGCTCACCCTCCGCTTCGTGCTCCCCTCCGGGACCGGCTCGGAGTCGCTGAGCGCGGTCGCCGACAGCATCTCCCGGATGCTGGAGAAGGTCGGCATCCGCACCGAGATCACCAAGGTCTCCGACGACAGCTACTTCAAGGACCACATCGCGTCCGGCCAGTACGACCTGGCCCTCTACTCCTGGCCCGCGTCCGCCTACCCCGCCACCGACGCCCGGCCGATCTTCGCCAAGCCGGTCCCGGCCGCCGACGGCTCCCTGAACGTCGAGCAGAACTACACCCGCGTCGGCACCGACCAGGTCGACCAGCTCTTCGACCAGGCCGTCTCCACCCTCGACGAGGACGAGTCCGCCGCCCTGGTCCGCAAGGCCGACGCCCGCATCTGGGCCGCGGCCGGCTCCATCCCCCTCTACCAGCGCCCCCAGCTCACCGCCGTCCGAAAGACCGTCGTCAACGCGGGCTCCTTCGGCTTCCAGACCCCGGTCTACGAGGACATGGGCTTCCTGAAGAAGGGGGCCCACCCCTCGGCGAGTCCGTCCAAGGGTTAGCATCGCGCGAACATGACGAGCAGCGCCGCCGTCCCGCAGGTGATGCGGGGCGGCGGTCGTCGTACGGGGGTGGGTTGTGCGGGGTCGGGGCGCGGCGTTGACCGCGGTGGTGATGCTGGGCACGGCCGGCTGTGGAGCCGCGGCCACCGACGACGGCCGGACCGCCGCCGGGGCGGCCACGATCTGCGGGCACGGGACGTATCAGTGGTCCGGGATCCAGCGCAGGCAGAAGCTGACCGCGCTCGCGGACCCGGTCACCTTCCCGAAGGGGACCGAGCACTACGAGTCGAGCCTGAAGCCCGTCGACGACACCGTCTACCGGGTCACCGTGTCCCGCGTGCCCAGGGGCGTCGGCGCGGCCCGCGTGGTCGAGGCGCTGGGCGACCGGCTCAAGACGGACAGTCCCCTGGCCGACCCGACGGAGGTGATGCGGCCCCAGCGGTCGCAGTACTTCCTGGACACCGGGGATCTGGAGGGCCCGTACTACTCCTGGGGATCGATCAGCCTCATTGAGGCCGACTTCACTTACAGCTGTGGGTACAACGTTCCGGTGCGCGGCCATGTGCTGACCTGGGAGACGGTCGGGGTGGGGTTCCTGCCCTGCTCCCAGCCCTCCGACGACGACGCGGGACGCACCGCGGGGCTGCGGCTGTGCCCGACCGGAACCGCGGCGGGGGAGCCCGCCTGACCCCTCCCGCCCCCGCCCGTAAGGCCCTGCGGAGGCCCCTTCCCCGTACGCCACGTACGATGGGGTAAGGCCGTGGCGTGTCCAGCCCGGCAGGGTCCGCGTAACACTGACGTACGCGCAGGCCTTCCTCACTCTCCGGGAGTACGCCGCAATATGGCCACGCGCCACGACATCCGCAACGTCGCCATCGTCGCCCACGTCGACCACGGGAAGACGACCCTCGTCGACGCCATGCTGAAGCAGGCCGGTGCCTTCGCCGCGCACGCCGCCGAATCGCTCGACGACCGCATGATGGACTCGAACGATCTGGAGCGTGAGAAGGGCATCACGATCCTGGCCAAGAACACGGCCGTGAAGTACCACCCGAAGGATGGCAGCGATGTCATCACCATCAACATCATCGACACCCCGGGCCACGCCGACTTCGGTGGCGAGGTCGAGCGCGGTCTGTCGATGGTGGACGCGGTGGTGCTGCTCGTCGACGCCTCCGAGGGCCCGCTGCCGCAGACCCGTTTCGTGCTGCGCAAGGCGCTCCAGCAGCGCCTGCCCGTCATCCTCTGCATCAACAAGACGGACCGCCCGGACTCCAGGATCGACGAGGTCGTCAACGAGACCTACGACCTCTTCCTGGACCTGGACGCCGACGAGGAGCAGATCGAGTTCCCGATCGTCTACGCCTGTGCGCGTGACGGCGTCGCCTCGCTGACCAAGCCGGAGAACGGCACCGTCCCGCAGGACAGCGACAGCCTGGAGCCCTTCTTCTCCACGATCCTGTCGCACGTCCCGGCCCCCGAGTACGACGAGGCCGCCCCGCTCCAGGCGCACGTCACCAACCTGGACGCCGACAACTTCCTCGGCCGTATCGCGCTGCTCCGCGTCGAGCAGGGCGAGCTGCGGAAGGGCCAGACCGTCACGTGGATCAAGCGCGACGGCACCATGTCCAACGTGCGCATCACCGAGCTGCTGATGACCGAGGCGCTCACCCGCAAGCCGGCCGAGATGGCGGGCCCGGGTGACATCTGCGCGGTCGCCGGTATCCCGGACATCATGATCGGCGAGACCCTCGCCGACCCCGAGAACCCGATCGCGCTGCCGCTCATCACGGTCGACGAGCCGGCGATCTCCATGACCATCGGTACGAACACCTCGCCGCTGGTCGGCCGCGGCGGCACCGGCAAGGGCGCCTCCGCGAAGGCGGCCGTCAAGGACCGCAAGGTGACCGCCCGGCAGGTCAAGGACCGCCTGGACCGCGAGCTGATCGGTAACGTCTCGCTGCGCGTCCTCGACACCGAGCGTCCCGACGCCTGGGAGGTCCAGGGCCGCGGTGAGCTGGCGCTGGCCATCCTGGTCGAGCAGATGCGCCGCGAGGGCTTCGAGCTGACCATCGGCAAGCCGCAGGTCGTCACGCAGATCATCGACGGCAAGGTGCACGAGCCGGTCGAGCGCATGACGATCGACGTGCCCGAGGAGCACATGGGCGCGGTCACGCAGCTCATGGGCGTCCGCAAGGGCCGGATGGACAACATGTCCAACCACGGCTCCGGCTGGGTCCGCCTTGAGTTCGTCGTCCCGTCCCGCGGTCTCATCGGCTTCCGTACCGAGTTCCTCACCGGGACGCGCGGCACGGGCATCGCCCACTCCATCCACGAGGGCCACGAGCCGTGGTTCGGTGTGCTGACGACCCGTAACAACGGTTCGCTGGTCGCCGACCGCGCCGGTGCCGTCACCGCGTTCGCGATGACGAACCTCCAGGAGCGCGGTGTGCTGTTCACCGACCCCGGCACCGAGGTGTACGAGGGCATGATCGTCGGCGAGAACTCGCGCGCCGACGACATGGACGTGAACATCACCAAGGAGAAGAAGCTCACCAACATGCGCTCGGCCGCCGCCGACTCCTTCGAGGCGATCGTGCCGCCGCGCAAGCTCTCCCTGGAGCAGTCCCTGGAGTTCTGCCGCGACGACGAGTGCGTCGAGGTGACCCCGGAGGCCGTCCGCATCCGCAAGGTCGTCCTCGACCAGAAGGAGCGCGGCCGCTCCGCGAGCCGCGCCAAGCACGGCTGACGCACACCGGTACAGCTCAACTGAGCCCGGGCACCCCTTGAGGGTGCCCGGGCTCAGTGCGTCGGCCGCGCCACGGTGATGATCTCGGGACTCGCGGAGGTGAGCGGCCCCCGCTCCCAGTCGCCGTACTGCTCGACGACCGCCAGCCCGGCCCCGGCGAGGAACCTCGACAGGGCGGCACGGTCCAGGAACCGCAGGGTCGACCGGCTGACCCGAGGCTGCGCCCACCTCCCGCCCTCGAAGGTCTCGGTGAACGTCACCCGGTCCGCCGCGGCCGGCACGGTCTCGACCTCCTGCCACACCTTTACGACGCCGCCGTCCGGGCAGGTGAGCAGGCGCACGCGGTCGGGCGTCCAGCTCTCCCAGGCACGGGCCGCCGGATTCCGCGTCTCGAACACGAACCGCCCGCCGGGTGCCAGCGCGTCCCGGACCGCGCGCAGCGCGACCCTCAACTCCTCGTCCTGAACCAGGACCTGGAACGCGTGCCCGGTCATCACGACAAGGTCGAACTCGCCGCGCCAGGCGATGGTCCGCAACTCCCCGAGCACCCACTCGACACCGGGTTCCCGCCGACGCGCCTGAACGAGCATGGCGGCGGCGGGATCGATCCCCGTCAACTGCCCCCGGTGCCCCCGGCCCCGGGCCCGGTGCAGCAACTTCCCCGTACCGCACCCCACATCGAGCACGGCCCGCGCGGACATCACCAGGTCCAGACAGAAGTCGTCCCCCGCACCCCACGGATTGAGCCCGTCGTACAACTCGGCAAGCGACATGTCCCCGAATGACCGATCCACCACCGATTCAGCCTGCCACAGCCGCCACACCGGCATGCCGGGACCACCTGCATTCTTGACGGGTTCTCAACTACGAAGGAGGCGGCGGGTGTTGTTGCACCACGTCGAGTTGTGGGTCGCGGACCTGGGGCGCGCGGCCCCGCAGTGGGGGTGGCTCCTGGAACGCCTCGGCTGCGAGCCGTACCAGAACTGGCCGGCGGGCCGGAGCTGGCGGACGGGGGAGACGTACGTCGTGATCGAGCAGTCACCGGCGCTGCGCCCGGCCGCCGGCCACGACCGGATGCGGCCGGGACTGAACCACCTGGCCTTCCATGTCCGCGGTGGCCGCGCCGAACTGGACGCGTTGGTCGCGGCGGCACCCCGGCATGGCTGGACTTCGATGTTCGCGGAGCGGTATCCGCACGCGGGTGGTCCGGATCACTGCGCCGCCTATCTGGAGAACGAGGACGGCTTCGAGGTCGAGTTGGTGGTGGGCGGAACGTGAAGCGGAGGCTTGGCCGAATACAGGGTTATCCCTTGTCCTGGTCAGGAATCCGCACAGGCTGGCGGATCCGCACTACTCTGCCGTTGGCGTGATCCTGTCCATGCCCTGTCGGCTGCCCTTGACGGCCTCCGGCGGAGGGGCGTGTTGACTGCACAGCGGTCTTTGAACCGCAACTGGATTTTCACGCGCTCCGCGTTCGGCATGCGGACATTCAAGCCCGATAAATATGTAACAAGTCCGTTTCGCAGGGATCTTTCACCAAACCCTTTGTCCGGATTTTGGAAGATGTACGCGCGAGGTGTGATCGAACCGAGACCTTGTGAATATGGTTCGGTCCCGCCTCATGGCAGATAGTTAGGCGCGTAGAGCTCGGATCACGGGTCACTCGCTGTAGGCGGCGACTCATCGAGCGCGGGGAGCACTTGACCATTTCAGGCACCGGTGACGGTGATGTGTCATGCGCTCCCCCATGTGGTGAACCATTGGACTCATGAGGAGGAGCCCCCATGCGTGGTGCCAAGAGCGCCAAGTGGGTTGCGATAGCCGCAGTTGTGGCGCTGGGCGCAACGGCCTGTGGCGGCGGCGGTGACGACAACAGCTCCGGCGGCAGCAAGGGCAACGGCGTCGTCTCGGTGGAGATCGGCGAACCGCAGAACAGCCTGGTTCCGACCAACACGTACGAGACCGAGGGCGGCCAGGTCATCAACGCCCTCTTCACGGGGCTGACCAAGCTTGACGCCGACAACAAGGTCGTCAACGCCATGGCGGAGTCGATCGAGTCCAAGGACAACAAGGTCTGGACGATCAAGCTGAAGTCCGGCTACACCTTCCACAACGGGGAGAAGGTGACCGCCCAGTCCTTCGCCGACGCGTGGAACTACGGCGCGAACCAGACCAACGCCCAGCAGACCAACCCGCTGTTCAGCCACATCGCGGGCTACGCGGACCTCAACCCGGGCGAGGGCAAGAAGCCCACGACCGACAAGCTGTCCGGTCTGAAGGTCGTTGACGACAGCACCCTCCAGGTCACCCTGAACGGCGCGTTCTCGGCCTTCCCGTCGCAGCTGTCCTTCACCGCCTTCGTGCCGCTGCCCAAGGCGTTCTTCAAGGACCCGAAGGGCTTCGGCGAGGCCCCGATCGGCAACGGCCCGTTCAAGATGAGCGGTACGTTCAAGCACAACCAGGAAATCGACACCGTCAAGTACGACAAGTTCCCCGACGCCTCGAAGATCGAGGTCAAGGGTGTCAACTTCAAGATCTACTCGAACCAGGACACCGCGTACAAGGACCTTGTCGCCGGCAACCTCGACAGCCTGCTGACGATCCCGACCTCGGGTCTGCCGACGTACCACAAGGACCTGAACGGCCGTTACATCGACGAGGCCGACTCGGCCGTCGGCTACATCGGCTTCCCGATCAAGTACAACAAGGCCTTCCAGAACGCGGACCTCCGCAAGGCCATCTCGATGTCGATCGACCGCGCGACGATCTCGTCGAAGATCTTCCTCGGCGCCCGTACGCCCGCGGACGACTACATCAGCCCGATCATCGACGGCTACCGCAAGGGCGCCTGTGGTGAGTCCTGCACGTACAACCCGACCAAGGCCAAGGAGCTCTACAAGCAGAGCGGTGGTCTGCCGGGCAACACGCTGGAGATCGGCTACAACGCGGACGGCGGCCACAAGGAGTGGGTCGAGGCCGTGTCGAACCAGATCCAGCAGGCTCTCGGCATCAAGGTGACGGCCAAGCCGTTCGAGCAGTTCCAGACCATCCTCAACGACCTGGACGCCAAGAAGTACCAGGGCGCGTTCCGTATGGCGTGGAGCATGGACTACCCGGACATGGAGGACTACCTCCGTCCGGTCTTCTCGAAGGAAGCCATCGCCAACGGCTCCAACTACTCGGGCTACACGAACGAGACGTTCGAGAAGCTGCTCGTCCAGGGCGACCAGGCCCCGACGCACGAGGAAGCCATCAAGAAGTACCAGGCGGCGGACGACGTCCTGCTCAAGGACCTGCCGTACATCCCGGTGTACTTCTACACGATGAACGCGGGCTTCAGCGACAAGATCAAGTCGATGAAGGTCGCCGGTCACCAGATCCTGTGGGACACGGTCAAGCTCAGCTGAACCGGTTCTGAGCAGTTCTGACACAGCAGTACGGGGTGAGCAGGGGGAGGAATAGCCTTCCCCTGCTCACTTCTGCTGCCGTCTCCCGTCCGACCGTGCCCTCCCCCCGGCCGCGGTCGGGTCGAGCATCCCCTCCTGGAGTACCCATGGGCCGATACGTCGCCCGGCGCCTCATACAGGTGATCCCTGTGATGATAGGCGTCACGTTCATCATCTTCTGCCTTGTGTTCTGGCTGCACGGCGATCCGATCCAGGCACTGGCCGGCGACAAGCGCGCCGACCCCAACATCGCGGCGATCCTCCGCGCGCACTACCACCTCGACGAGCCGTTGTACCAGCAGTACTGGCACTACATCAGCGGTGTCGCCACCGGTGACCTCGGTGAGACGTACAACGGGCGTGCCATCTCCGACATCGTCTCCGAGCGGTTCCCCGTCACGGTGAAGCTGGGGCTGACGTCCTTCGCGCTCGAAGCTGTCATCGGCATCGTCGCTGGTATCTTCTCCGCCCTGAAAAAGGGCAAGTTCATCGACAACGTCGTGCTGATCTCGACGCTGGTCCTGATCTCGATCCCGGTCTTCGTGCTCGGCTCCGTGCTGCAGCTGGAGTTCGGTGTGAACCTCAAGATCACGCCGGTCGCCGGCATCGAACACGGTTGGCCGCAGAGCTACATCCTCCCGGCCCTCGTACTCGCCTCGACGTCGATGGCGTACATCGCCCGGCTCGTCCGGACGAGCATGGGGGAGTCGGTCCGCGCCGACTACGTCCGTACGGCGATCGCCAAGGGCCTTCCGACGCGGCGGGTCATCGGCGTGCACGCGATGCGCAACTCCCTGATCCCGGTCGTCACCTTCCTGGGCTTCGACCTGGGCGCGCTCATGGGCGGCGCCATCATCACCGAGCGCGTGTTCAACATGCCCGGCATCGGCGGTCAGTTGGCCCAGTCCATCTATCTGCGCGAGCGGCCCGTCGTGGTCGGCCTGGTGACCCTCCTGGTACTGATCTACCTGGTCGCCAACCTCCTCGTAGACCTGCTGTACGCCGTGCTCGACCCGAGGATCCGCTATGAGTGAGAAGACGATAGAAAGGCCCACCACCGACGAGGCCACCATCGCCAAGGAGATCGAGGCGGAGGAGAAGGCGGCGGCCCGGCAGGCGAGCCTGCTCAGGGACGGCTGGGCGGATCTGCGCAAGCGGCCCATGTTCATCGTGACCTCGTTGATCATCCTGATCCTGCTCGCGCTGGCGATCGCGCCCAGTCTGTTCACGGCGCGCTCCCCGTTCACCGACGGCTTCTGCCAGCTGCAGAACTCGATGAACGGGCCCTCCTCCGGGCACCTCTTCGGCTACGACGTGCAGGGCTGCGACATCTACACGCGGACCGTCTACGGCACCCGCAACTCGATCGTCGTCGGTGTCGTGACCACCACCGCCACCACGCTGATCGGTGGTCTGGTGGGCATGCTCGCCGGTCTCATCGGCGGCTGGGCCGACGCGCTGCTGTCCCGTATCACCGAGGTGTTCGCGGGTCTGCCGCTGATTGTCGGCGGTCTGCTGATCATGTCCATCTGGGGCGGCGGCGACGTCTGGTCGGTGTCGTTCATCATGGCGATCCTCGGCTGGCCGCAGGTCTTCCGGATCATGCGCGGCGAGGTCATCGCCAACAAGTACAACGACTACGTGACGGCCGCGCGGGCACTGGGCGCGGGCTCCTGGCGAATAGCGTTCCGGCACATCCTGCCGAACACGCTCGCCCCCGTCATCGTCATCACCACCATGAACCTCGGTGTGTACATCAGCGCCGAGGCCGCCCTGTCCTACCTGGGCATCGGCATCCAGTACCCCAACATCTCCTGGGGCGTGATGATCAGTGACGCGCAGGACAGGTTCCTGACCTCGCCGCACGCGCTGATGTTCCCGGCCGGTGCCCTGAGCATCACGGTCCTGGCCTTCATCATGCTCGGCGACGTGGTTCGCGACGCCTTCGATCCCAAAATGCGCTGAGGGAGGCGTACGTGACCATCATCGACCCGACGGACGCCGTTCCGGGCCAGCGCCCAGGCGACCACGACAACACCGGCCCACTGCTCGAAGTGCGCGATCTGTACGTCGAGTTCCAGACCCGCGAGGGTGTGGTCAAGGCCGTCAACGGCGTCAACTACACCGTGGACTCCGGAGAGACGCTCGCCGTGCTCGGCGAGTCCGGCTCCGGCAAGTCCGTGACCGCGCAGGCGATCATGGGCATCCTGGACATGCCGCCGGCCCGGATCCCGCAGGGGGAGATCCGTTTCTACGGCCAGGACATGCTGACCATGGGTGCCGAGGAGCGGCGCAAGCTGCGCGGCGCCCGGATCGCCATGATCTTCCAGGACGCGCTCTCCTCGCTCAACCCCGTGCTCAGCGTGGGCTTCCAGCTCGGCGAGATGTTCCGGGTGCACCAGGGCATGTCCCGCAAGCAGGCCAAGGCCAAGTCCATCGAGCTGATGGACCGGGTGAAGATCCCGGCCGCCGCGGCGCGGGTGAACGACTACCCGCACCAGTTCTCCGGCGGTATGCGCCAGCGCATCATGATCGCGATGGCGCTCGCCCTGGAGCCCGACCTGATCATCGCCGACGAGCCGACCACGGCCCTCGACGTGACGGTGCAGGCCCAGGTCATGGACCTGCTCGCGGAGTTGCAGCGCGAGTACCGGATGGGGCTCATCCTCATCACCCACGACCTCGGTGTGGTCGCGGACGTCGCCGACAAGATCGCGGTGATGTACGCGGGCCGCATCGTGGAGACGGCACCGGTGCACGAGCTGTACAAGCGCCCGGCCCACCCCTACACCCGGGGTCTGCTGGACTCCATCCCGCGCCTGGACCAGAAGGGCCAGGAGCTCTACGCGATCCAGGGCCTGCCGCCCAACCTGCTGAAGGTACCGGCCGGTTGTGCCTTCAACCCGCGCTGCGAGAAGGCGCAGGACATCTGCCGTACGGAGTTCCCGCCGCTGGTCCCGGTGACCGAGGCGGACGGAACGGAACTGCCCGGCCGCGCCAGCGCGTGCCACTTCTGGAAGGAGACGATCCATGGCTGACCCGACCAAGGCCGACGAGCCCCAGGACGCGATGCCCAACGTCTCCGAGGTCGAGGTGGCGGAGGTGCACTCGGAGGAGGAGGCGGTCGCCGCTCTCGACGCGAACGTCGAGCGGGGCGAGCCGATCCTCCAGGTGCGCAACCTGGTCAAACACTTCCCGCTGACCCAGGGGATCGTGATCAAACGCCAGATCGGCGCCGTGAAGGCCGTCGACGGGGTCTCCTTCGACCTGCACCAGGGCGAGACCCTGGGCATCGTGGGCGAGTCCGGCTGCGGCAAGTCGACGGTCGCCAAGCTCCTGATGAGCCTGGAGACGCCGACGGCCGGCGAGGTCTTCTACAAGGGCCAGGACATCACCCGGCTGTCCGGCAGGGCCCTCAAGGCCGTCCGCCGGAACATCCAGATGATCTTCCAGGACCCGTACACCTCGCTCAACCCCCGTATGACGGTGGGCGACATCATCGGCGAGCCCTTCGACATCCACCCCGAGGTGGCCCCGAAAGGGGACCGTCGCCAGAAGGTGAAGGACCTCCTGGACGTCGTGGGTCTCAACCCGGAGTACATCAACCGCTACCCGCACCAGTTCTCGGGCGGCCAGCGCCAGCGCATCGGCATCGCCCGCGGCCTCGCGCTCAACCCCGAGGTCATCATCTGCGACGAGCCGGTCTCCGCGCTCGACGTGTCGGTGCAGGCACAGGTCATCAACCTGATGGCGCGACTGCAGGACGAGTTCAACCTCTCCTACATCTTCATCGCGCACGACCTGTCCATCGTCCGGCACATCTCGGACCGGGTGGGCGTGATGTACCTCGGCAAGATGGCCGAGGTCGGCACCGACGAGCAGATCTACGAGTACCCGACGCACCCCTACACCCAGGCGCTGCTGTCGGCCGTACCCGTGCCGGACCCGGAGGCCCGCGAGCACCGCGAGCGGATCATCCTCACCGGTGACGTGCCCTCCCCGGCCAACCCGCCGTCCGGCTGCCGCTTCCGCACCCGCTGCTGGAAGGCCCAGGACAAGTGCGCGCAGGAGGAGCCGCTGCTCGCGATCCCGGAGCGCTTCAAGGGGTCCGACACCCCGGCGGCCCACGAGTCGGCGTGCCACTTCGCCGAGGTCAAGGACGTGGTGCACGCGGCCTGATCCATCCGGCCACCACTGGTTCCCGGCACTGCACGACGGTGCCGGGAACCGGCGTTTCCGGACGGCGATCTCATACGGCGGGGTCGGGCACCCGTGCCCAATGGCAGGCCACCTGAGCCTCGCCCCCGCCGCCCAGCACCTCCAGGTCCTCGGTCCGGCACCGGTGCGCCACCCCCGCCCGCTCAGCCTCCCCGCTCGCGAGGATCTGGCAGCGCACCCGGAACCGGCAGCCGCTCGGAATGCGGGACGGGTCCGGGGGCTCGCCGGACAGCACCACGGGAGCGCCCGGCGCCTCCGGCAGCACCGACAACAGCGCCTGGGTGTACGGGTGTCGGGGTGCCGTCAGCACCTGCTCGGCGTCCCCCGTCTCCACGATCCGGCCCAGGTACATCACCGCGACCCGGTCGGCGATGTTCCACGCCAGCCCCAGGTCATGGGTCACCACCAGTGCGGCCAGGCCGAGTTCGGTGCGCAGCCGCAGCAGCAGGGCCAGGATCTCGCCGCGCACGGAGGCGTCCAGGGAGGCCACCGGCTCGTCGGCGACGAGGAGTTCGGGTTCCAGGACGAGGGCACCGGCGATCACCACGCGCTGCCGCTGACCGCCGGACAGCTCGTGCGGATAGCGCAGGAAGAACCGCTCGGGCGGCCGGAGCCCGGCCCGGCTCAACGCCCGTGCGACCACGGCCTGTTCGTCACCGACGCCCCCGTGGATGCGCAGCCCCTCGGCCACCGCGTCGTACACCGTGTGCCGTGGGTTGAGCGACCCGCTCGGGTCCTGGAGGACGAGCTGCACCCGTCGGCGATAGGCCTTGAGGGCCCGTGAGGAGTACTGCAGGGGCTTTCCGTCGAAGGTGACGCGCCCCCCGGTCGGCGGCACCAGCCCCAGCAGCGAGCGGGCCAGCGTCGTCTTACCGCACCCGGACTCACCGACGAGGGCGACGACTTCCCCCGGCCGGATGTCCAGGTCGACCCCGTCCACGGCCCGGGCGGGCGCACCGCCGCGCCGTCCCGGGAAGGCCACGTGCAGCCCCTGCGCGCTGAGCAGGGGCGCCGCCGGTGTGGTCATGACGCGCTCCTCGTGTCGTGGCCCCGGGCGCTGTCGCCGGCCGGTACCGGCACATGCACACAGGCCGCCCGCCGCCCCCGACCGGCCTCCCGGAGGAACTGGTCCTCGCTCGCGCACACCTCCAACGCCTCGGCGCAGCGCGGATGGAAGGCGCAGCCGGAGGGGAGCGCCGAGGGGTCGGGCGGGTCGCCGGCCAGGCCGCGGGGAGCGAAGCGGGAGGCCGGGTCGCCGATGTGCGGGAAGGAGGCCGACAGGGCCTTGGCGTAGGGGTGGAGGGCGTTCTCGTGGACCTGCCGGGCGGGGCCCTCCTCGATCACGCGGCCCGCGTACATGACGACGAGGCGGTCGCAGCTGTCGGCGAGGACCGCGAGGTCGTGGCTGATCATGATCAGGCCCACGTCCTGGTCGGTGACGAGGCCCTGGATCAGGCCGAGGATCTGGGCCTGGATCATCACGTCGAGTGCCGTGGTGGGCTCGTCGGCGATGATCAGCCGCGGATCGCAGGCGAGCGCCATCGCGATCATGACGCGCTGCCGCTGGCCGCCGGAGAGTTCGTGCGGGTACGCGTTCGCGCGGGCGGCCGGCAGCCCGGCCTGTTCCAGGAGTTCCCCGGCCCGCCGTTTGGCCTGCGCCGCCGTCGCGCCCTGGTGGAGCAGCACCGGTTCGGCGATCTGGTCGCCGATGCGGTGCACGGGGTTGAGGGAGTGCATCGCGCCCTGGAAGACGATCGAGGCACCGGCCCAGCGGACCGCCCGCACCCGGCCCCACCGCATCGTCAGCACGTCCTCGCCGTTCAGCAGGATCTCCCCGGAGACCCGAGTTCCCGGCGGCAGCAGCCGTAGCAGCGCGAGCGCCAGGGTGGACTTGCCGGAGCCCGACTCGCCTGCCACGCCCACTTTCCGGCCTGCCGTCAGGGACAGGTCGACGCCCCGCACGGCTGCGATGCCGCCGGGGTACGTCACTTCGAGGTTCCGGACCTCCAGGAGGGTCAACCCGCCACCCCCAGCCGGGGGTTGAGGACGGACTCCACCGCGCGCCCGCACAGCGTGAACGCCAGCGCGACCACGGCGATCGCGATGCCGGGCGGTACCAGGTACCACCAGTCCCCGGCACTCACCGCGCCCGCCTCCCGGGCGTCCTGGAGCAGGCCGCCCCACGACACCACCGTCGGATCGCCGAGTCCCAGGAAGGCGAGGGTCGCCTCGGCGAGGATGGACGAGGAGACCATCAGGGTCGTCTGCGCCAGGACCAGCGGCATCACGTTGGGCAGCACGTGCCGGGACATCACGTGCCAGTGCCCGCCGCCGAGCGCCCGGGCCCGTTCGATGTACGGCCGTGACTCCACCGCCAGCGTCTGCGCCCGCACCAGCCGGGCCGTGGTCGGCCAGGTGGTCACGCCGATCGCGAGGATCACCGTGCCCAGGGAGCGGGACATGACGGTGGCCAGCGCGATGGCGAGCACCAGCGTCGGCATCACCAGGAACCAGTCGGTGACCCGCATCAGCACGGTCCCGTACGCGCCCCGGAAGTGCCCGGCGGTGATCCCGACCACCGCGCCGATCGCCACCGACAGCACCGCCGCGAGCAGCCCGACGAGCAGCGAGACCCGCGCGCCCCAGATGACGAGACCCAGCAGGTTGCGGCCGAACTGGTCGGTGCCCAGCGGGAATTGGGCGCTCGGACTCTCCAGGGGCCGGCCCGGCGCGTCGGTCACGCTCGACACGTCCGAGCCGACCGTCAGCGGCGCGGTGAGCGCGACCAGCGCGAACAGGCCGAGCGCTGCCAGGCCGACCAGTCCCGCGCGGTGGGTGCGGTACCGCGCCCAGAACCGTACGGCGGACCGGCGGCGGCGCTGCCGGGCGAGGGCGCGCGGGCCGGCCGGGGCCGCCGGGGGAGTGGTCTCGGCGGCCGGGGGAGTGGCCTCGGTCGTCATCGGCCCACCCGGGGGTCGAGCAGCGGATAGACGAGGTCTGCCAGTGTGTTCATGACGATCACCGCCGCGGCGAAGAAGAGGAACAGGCCCTGGACCAGGGGCAGATCGGGCACGCTGAGGGCCTGGTAGAACAGGCCGCCCAGGCCGGGCCAGGAGAAGACCGTCTCCACCAGGATCACGCCCGCGACCGTCCGGCCGAGGTTGACGAAGACGAGGGTGACGGTGGGCAGCAGTGCGTTCGGCACGGCATGCCGGCGCCGGACCAGGTCGTCCCGAAGTCCCTTGGCCCGCGCGGTCGTCAGATAGTCGCTGCCCATCTCGTCGAGCAGCGCGGAGCGGGTGACCAGCAGGGTCTGCCCGTACTCGACCGCCACCAAGGTGACCACGGGCAGGACGAGATGGTGGGCCACGTCCAGTACGTACGCGAAGCCCTCCTTGCCGCCCGACTCCATGCCGCCGGTCGGGAAGAGCCCGGGGATCGGGCCCACGCCCACCGAGAACACGATGATCAGCAGCAGGCCGAGCCAGAACGACGGGACGGAGTAAAGGGTCAGCGCCAGACCGGTGTTGAGCCGGTCGGAGAGACTGCCGTTGCGCCATGCCGACCTGGTGCCGAGGAACATGCCGAGCGCGGTGTACAGCACGAAGGCGGTCCCGGTGAGCAGCAGCGTGTTCGGCAGTGCCTCGCTGATCCTGTCGATCACAGGTGCCCGGAACTGGTACGACGTTCCGAGGTCGCCGGTGAGCGCCTTGCCGCAGTAGTCCGTGAACTGCTCCCACAGCGGCAGGTCGAGCCCGAACTCCCGGCGGTACTCGGCCAGTTGGGCGGCCGAGATCGGACGGCCGCCGGTCATCGTCTTGACCGGGTCGCCCGGGATCAGCCGGAACAGGAAGAACCCGGTGACCAGCACGGCGAGCAACGAGACGACGGCGCCGCCCAGTTTGCCGCCGACGTAGCGGACGTATCCGGACCGGGTGCCCGCTCCCGGTCCGGCCGTCTCCTCCACCGGCACCGAGGTGACGTCAGCGGCCATGAACTGCCGTCCCACGCACAGCTGTCGAGGATCCGCGCACCTGCTACTCCCGGTCCTCGGCGGTGGCCCGGCGCCGCAGCGCGAACAGCACCACCGCGCCGATCACGACCAGCCCCCCGACCACGATGCCGGTGATCGCGCCGCCCGAGAGCCCCCCGGACGACGAGCCGTCGGAGGCCGCGGGCACCGCCGACCACCAACTCCAGTAGCCGTCCTGCCCGTAGATGTTGCCTCCGCCGCTGGGCATCGTCTCGATGGACTTGATCTGGTCGGTGCGGTAGGCCTCGACGGCGTTCGGGTACGCCATGACGTTCATGTACCCGAGGTCGTACAGCCGTGACTCCATCTGCTTGACGAGGTCCGCCCGCTTGGCCGGGTCGTACTCTGCCAACTGCTGGGCGTAGAGCTTGTCGTAGGTCTTGTCGCAGATGAAGTTGTCGGTGGCGCCGATGTCCTTGGGGGTCGCCGGCAGCGCCGCGCAGGTGTGGATGGACAGCACGAAGTCCGGGTCGGGGTTGACGGACCAGCCGTCGAAGGCGAGGTCGTACTTGCCCGCGAGCCAGGGGTCGGTGACGTTGTCGAGGCAGTCGAGCGTCACACCGATGCCGAGCTTGCCCCACCACTCCTTGAGGTACTGGCCGACGGCCTTGTCGTTGGGGTCGGTGGCGTGGCACAGCATGCGGTAGGTGATCGGCTTGCCGTCCTTGCCGACCCGTTTGCCGTCGCCGTTCTTCTTGTAGCCCGCCTGGTCGAGGAGTTGGGCGGCCTTGGCCGGGTCGTAGGCGAGTTCCTGGCTCGCCGAGGGTTTCCAGAAGTACGTCGAGAAGCGCGGCGGGATGTAGCCCTGGCCCTCGACGGCGTGGCCCTGGAACACCTTGTCGATCAGGGTCTTGCGGTCGACCGCAATGAACAGGGCGTGCCGGACGTTCTCGTCCAGCAGGGACGGGTCGCCGTCGCCGAAGTGCTTGCCGTTCTTCGCCCGGGCGCCGGGGTTGGTGGCGAGGGCGTAGAAGCGGCGGCCGGGGGCGTCGTTGACCTTGATGTTCTGCTCGCCCTTGAGGGAGGCGGCCTGGGCGGGGGTCAGGGAGGGGGAGCCGGCGACGAAGGAGACCTCGCCCTTGCGCAGGGCGGCCACCGCCGCGTCCTGGTCCTTGTAGTAGCGGAAGAGGAGTTCGTCGAACTTCGGTGCCCCGCGCCAGAAGGACTTGTTGGCCTTGAGGCGGACATAGCTGTCGGGCTTGTAGCTGGTGAGGACGAACGGACCGTTGCCGACGATCGGGAAGGTCTTGTCGTTGTTGAACTTGGAGAGGTCGCCGGCCTTCGACCAGATGTGCTCGGGCACGATCGGCACGTCGAGCGCGGTCATCGTGGCCTGCGGCTTCTTCAGCTGGATGACCAGCTGGGTGGGGCTGGGGGCGGTGACCTTGGCGAAGTTGGTGACGAAGCTGCCGTTGGCGGTGGCGGCGCCCGGGTCGGTCATCATCTTGTTGAACGTCCAGGCCGCGTCCTCGGCGGTGGCCTGCTGCCCGTCGGACCACGTGGAGTTCGAGCGGATCGTGTACGTCCAGGTCAGCTTGTCCGGCGACGACGTCCACTTGGTGGCCAGACCCGGGATCGTGTGGTTGTCCTTGGGGTCGTAGTTGGTGAGGTAGTCGTACATCAGCCGGCCGATGCTCGTGCTGACCAGGCGCTGTGCCAGGAACGGGCTCAAGGAGTCCACGCTCTGCGCGACGGCGACGGTGAGGACCTTGTCGCTCTTGTTCGCCTTGGCCTCGGCCTGCTGCGGTGCCGGGTTGAGGGGGGTGGCGAGAGCCGCCGTGAGGGCCAGGGCGCCGGATGCTCCGGCCACCAGCCGGTGTAAGCGGCGGGACCGCGGTCTTCTGGGGCGTGAGTGCTCTGTGCCGTTCCGGTCCTGAGTGCTCATGGTCCTGACCTCGCGCTTGACCAGGTGACGCCGGGCTGGGTTGAAGAGTGTGTCTATCAGCGCCGGTCGGCACCCGTCAACGGCGCATGAAAGCCCATGTGGCCTGCGGAAACAGCGAGTTGACGGACCGATCGGAGGTTTATTGGTCCACACCACTGAAGCGTGCCTGGTGGGGCCGTGGCGGTGGAACCGGGACCGCCTCGGCCTGTGGCGTCACCCCTCTCACGCATGGCCTGTGCTGCATTCGGGTGGCTGCGTGTGCGAGGTGCCCAATTTGTGCAGATATTGGCCGGTAATGGATCGATCTGGATCGGCCTGGGTCGGCTTTCCTGAGGAGGCACTCGATGCGTGGAGCCACGCACGCCAAATGGGCCGCTTGCGCGGCGGCGGTAGCCCTCGCGGCGACCGCCTGTGGGAGCAGCGGCGGCAGCAGCAGCGGTGGCGGTGACGGCAGCGCGGTGCTCAGTGCCTCCTGGGGAGACCCGCAGAACCCGCTGGAGCCGGCCAACACCAACGAGGTGCAGGGCGGCAAGGTCCTCGACATGGTCTTCCGCGGTCTCAAGCGCTACAACGCGAAGACCGGCAAGGCCGAGGACATGCTCGCCGACAAGATCGAGAGCACGGACTCGCAGAACTTCACGGTCACCATCAAGAGCGGCTGGAAGTTCAGCAACGGCGAGGCCGTCACCGCGAAGTCCTTCGTCGACGCGTGGAACTACGGCGCCAGCCTCAAGAACAACCAGAAGAACGCGTACTTCTTCGGGTACATCGACGGCTACGACAAGGTCCACCCCGACAGCGGCTCGCAGTCCGCGACCACCCTCTCCGGGCTCAAGGTGACCGGCACCGACACCTTCACCGTCAAGCTCACCCAGAAGTTCTCCACCTTCCCGGACACCCTCGGCTACGCGGCCTACTCGCCGCTGCCGTCGACGTTCTTCTCCGACCACGCCGGCTGGCTGAAGAAGCCGGTCGGCAACGGCCCGTACACCATCGAGTCGTACACCAAGGGCTCGCAGATGCAGCTCAAGAAGTGGGACGGCTACACGGGTGCGGACAAGGCGCAGAACGGTGGCGTGACCCTCAAGGTCTACACCGACAACAACACCGCCTACACCGACCTGATGGCCGGCAACCTCGACCTCGTCGACGACATCCCGGCCTCGCAGCTCAAGAACGTCAAGAGCGACCTCGGCGGCCGGTACATCAACACGCCCGCCGGGATCATCCAGACGCTCGCGTTCCCGTACTACGACAAGAACTGGAACAAGAGCGGCTCGGAGAAGGTCCGCCAGGGCCTGTCCATGGCGATCAACCGGGACCAGATCACCAGCACGATCTTCCAGAAGACCCGTACCCCCGCCACCGACTGGACCTCACCGGTGCTCGGTACCGCCGGCGGCTTCCAGGACGGGCTGTGCGGGGACTCCTGCAAGTACAACCCGACCGAGGCCAAGAAGCTGGTCCAGGAGGGCGGCGGGCTGCCCGGCGGCCAGGTCAAGATCACGTACAACGCGGACACGGGCTCGCACAAGGAGTGGGTGGACGCCGTGTGCAACTCCATCAACAACGCGCTCGACAACGACAAGGCGTGCGTCGGCAACCCGGTCGGCACCTTCGCCGACTTCCGCAACCAGATCGGCCAGCACAAGATGACCGGGCCGTTCCGGGCCGGCTGGCAGATGGACTACCCGCTCATCCAGAACTTCCTCCAGCCGCTGTACTACACCAACGCCTCCTCCAACGACGGCCAGTGGTCCAACAAGGACTTCGACAAGCTCGTGAACCAGGCCAACGCGGAGACCGACACCGGCAAGGCGATCAAGCTCTTCCAGCAGGCCGAGGGTGTCGTACGGGACAACATGGCCGCCATCCCGCTCTGGTACCAGAACGGCAGCGCGGGCTACTCGGACCGGCTCTCCAACGTGGCGCTCAACCCGTTCAGCGTCCCCGTGTACAACGAGATCAAGGTCGGCTGAGCCCGCATGGGACGGTACGTCGTCCGGCGACTGCTGCAGATGATCCCGGTCTTCATCGGCGCCACACTGCTGATCTTCCTGATGGTGAACGTGATGGGCGACCCCATCGCGGGCCTGTGCGGCGACCGGCAGTGCGACCCGGCGACGGCCGCCCAGCTCAAGAAGGAGTTCGGCCTCGACAAGCCCCTGTGGCAGCAGTACCTGACCTACTTGGGGAACATCTTCACCGGTGACTTCGGTACGGCGTTCAACGGCCAGAAGGTCACCGAGCTGATGGCGACCGCGTTCCCCGTCACCATCCGGCTGACCATCGTGGCGATCGTCATCGAGGTCGTCGTCGGCATCACGCTCGGTGTGATCACCGGTCTCAAGCGCGGCCGTCCGGTCGACACCGGGGTGCTGCTGCTCACCCTCGTCGTCATCTCCATCCCGACCTTCGTCACCGGTCTGCTGCTGCAACTGCTGCTCGGCGTCGAGTGGGGCTGGATCAAACCCTCCGTCTCCTCGGAAGCGACCTTCGGCGAACTGATCGTGCCCGGCCTGGTCCTGGCCTCGGTCTCGCTCGCCTACGTCACCCGGCTGACCCGGACGTCCATCGCGGAGAACCGGCGCTCCGACTACGTCCGCACGGCCGTCGCGAAGGGCCTGCCCAGACGCCGGGTGATCGTCCGCCACCTCCTCCGCAACTCGCTCATCCCGGTGGTCACCTTCATCGGCACCGACATCGGCGCCCTGATGGGCGGCGCGATCGTCACCGAGCGGATCTTCAACATCCACGGCGTCGGCTACCAGATCTACCAGGGGATCGTGCGGCAGAACACGCAGACCGTGGTCGGCTTCGTGACGGTCCTCGTCCTCGTCTTCCTGGTCGCCAACCTGCTAGTCGACCTCCTGTACGCCGTACTCGACCCGAGGATCCGCTATGCCTGAGCAGCCGTTCGAGCCGGATCGCGCCATCGCCGGGACCGGCGCGGGCGGCGCGATGGACCTCGCCACGAGCGAGGCGGAGACGCTGGAGAAGACACCCGGGGGACCGGACGGCACCGGCCCGCAGGAGCGGCCCCGCAGCCTCTGGTCCGACGCCTGGCGCGACCTGCGCCGCAACCCGGTCTTCATCATCTCCGCGCTGGTCATCCTCTTCCTGGTGGTCATCTCCCTGTGGCCGTCCCTGATCGCCTCCGGAAACCCCCTCAAGTGCAACCTCGCAAAGGCCCAGGAGGGCTCCCAGCCGGGCCATCCCTTCGGCTACGACGGCCAGGGCTGCGACGTCTACACCCGCACGGTCTACGGCGCCCGTACGTCGGTCACGGTCGGCGTCCTCGCCACGCTGGGAGTCGCGATCCTCGGCTCGGCCCTGGGCGGACTCGCGGGCTTCTTCGGCGGGGCGTGGGACTCGATCCTCTCCCGCCTCACGGACATCTTCTTCGCGATCCCGGTGGTCCTCGGCGGCCTGGTCCTGCTGTCCGTGGTCACCAGCAACACGGTCTGGCCGGTCATCGGCTTCATGGTGCTGCTCGGCTGGCCACAGATCTCCCGCATCGCGCGCGGCTCGGTCATCACCGCCAAACAGAACGACTACGTCCAGGCCGCGCGGGCACTGGGCGCCTCCAACTCCCGCCTCCTGCTACGGCACATCACCCCGAACGCGGTAGCCCCGGTGATCGTGGTCGCCACCATCGCGCTCGGCACGTACATCTCCCTGGAGGCGACCCTGTCCTACCTCGGCGTAGGCCTCAAGCCCCCCACGGTCAGCTGGGGCATCGACATCTCCTCGGCCTCCGCCTACATCCGCAACGCCCCCCACATGCTCCTCTGGCCGGCCGGAGCCCTCGCGATCACCGTCCTCGCGTTCATCATGCTCGGCGACGCGGTGCGCGACGCCCTCGACCCGAAGCTGAGGTGACGGCGCTGTGATGGTGGAAGGGCGCGAGGTGAGGAGCGGGGCGGCCGCCCCGGGGATCCGGCGCGGGCAACCGGCAACCGTGCCGAAGCCCACCGTGTACGGCGGTCCTGGCGCCGCGAGGTGGCAGCCGGCCCCGACCGGCGGGCCGGCGCCCGGTGACCGGGGCGCGGACGCCCGGCCGGCTCTGCGAGCCGGAGTCGGGGTGACGGCGTGCTGACGGCGGAACTGCGTGGCGTGCGGTGGGAGCCGCAGGGTGTGCGGTCCGCTCGGTGCGCTCCGGCCGGACCGGTCCAAGTCGGGGCCGGGGCCGGTGTGTTCGGCGGCGCCGTGTGCGGCGCACTTGATCCGAAGGCGAGGTGACCGGCGTCATGCTGCTCGAAGTGCGGGATCTGCACGTGGAGTTCAGGACCAGGGACGGGGTCGCCAAGGCCGTCAACGGGGTCAACTACAGCGTGGACGAGGGGGAGACCCTCGCCGTGCTGGGGGAGTCGGGGTCCGGGAAGTCCGTGACCGCGCAGGCCGTGATGGGGATCCTGGACGTGCCGCCCGGGAAGATCACCGGCGGCGAGATCCTCTTCCGTGGCCAGGACCTGCTGAAGTTCAAGGAGGAGGAGCGGCGCAAGGTCCGCGGCGCCGAGATGGCGATGATCTTCCAGGACGCGCTGTCCTCGCTCAACCCCGTGCTCTCCGTGGGGGATCAGCTCGGCGAGATGTTCGTCGTGCACAAGGGGATGTCGAGGAAGGACGCGCGCGCCAAGGCCGTCGAGCTCATGGAGCGGGTGCGGATCCCGGCCGCCAAGGAGCGCGTCCGGGACTACCCCCACCAGTTCTCCGGCGGTATGCGCCAGCGCATCATGATCGCGATGGCGCTCGCCCTGGAACCCGCGCTCATCATCGCCGACGAACCCACCACCGCCCTCGACGTCACCGTCCAGGCCCAGGTCATGGACCTGCTCGCCGAGTTGCAGCGCGAGCTCAACATGGGGCTCATCCTCATCACCCACGACCTCGGAGTCGTCGCGGACGTCGCCGACAAGATCGCCGTGATGTACGCGGGCCGGATCGTCGAGTCGGCCCCGGTCCACGACATCTACAAGGCGCCCGCCCACCCGTACACCCGCGGCCTGCTCGACTCCATCCCGCGTCTGGACCAGAAGGGCCAGGAGCTCTACGCCATCAAGGGCCTCCCGCCGAACCTGATGCACATCCCGCCCGGCTGCGCCTTCAACCCCCGCTGTCCGATGGCCCAGGACGTGTGCCGGACCGATGAACCCGAGCTGTACGAGGTTGATCAACACCGGGGCAGCGCCTGCCACTTCTGGAGGGAGTGCCTCAATGGTTGAGTCAACAGGTCGAGCCGGATCAACAGTTGAGCCGATCCTCGAAGTGACCGGACTGGTCAAGCACTACCCGTTGACCCAGGGCATCCTGTTCAAGAAGCAGGTCGGTGCCGTCAAGGCTGTCGACGGTGTCGACTTCACCCTGGGCAAGGGCGAGACCCTCGGCATCGTGGGGGAGTCCGGCTGCGGCAAGTCAACTGTCGCCAAGATGCTGGTCAATCTCGAGCGGCCGACGGAAGGGTCGATCAAGTTCAAGGGCGAGGACATCAGCAAGATGTCCGGCCGCGCCCTGAAGACCGCCCGCCGCAACATCCAGATGGTGTTCCAGGACCCGTACACCTCCCTCAACCCCCGGATGACGGTGGGCGACATCATCGGGGAGCCGTTCGAGATCCACCCCGAGGTGGCCCCAAAAGGCGACCGGCGCAAGCGGGTTCAGGATCTGCTGGACGTGGTGGGACTCAACCCCGAGTACATCAACAGGTATCCGCACCAGTTCTCCGGCGGCCAGCGCCAACGCATCGGCATCGCAAGGGGGTTGGCCCTCCGCCCCGAGGTCATCGTCGCCGACGAACCTGTCTCCGCGCTCGACGTCTCCGTGCAGGCCCAGGTCATCAACCTCCTCGACCGCCTCCAGGACGAGTTCGACCTCTCCTACGTCTTCATCGCCCACGACCTGTCGATCGTCCGGCACATCTCGGACCGGGTCGGGGTGATGTACCTCGGGCGGATCGTGGAGATCGGCAGGGACGAGGAGATCTACGACCACCCGACGCACCCGTACACCCAGGCGCTACTGTCCGCCGTCCCCGTGCCCGACCCCGACGCGCGTGAGCACCGGGAGCGGATCATCCTGTCCGGCGACGTGCCGTCCCCGACGAACGTCCCGTCCGGCTGCCGCTTCCGCACCCGCTGCTGGAAGGCCCAGGAGCGCTGCGCGCTGGAGGTGCCGCTGCTCGCCGTACCGGCCGAGTTCCGGCTCGTGAGCGGGCCCGCCGCGCACGACTCGGCCTGTCACTTCGCGGAGGAGAAGACGGTCGTACCGCCGGAAGAGACTCCGGGCGATCTTGGAAACGGGGCGGAATAACCGCACAAACAGGCATCAACCGCGTTAACACGCAGGCAACTCGGCCGACCCTATCTCGATATACGGACGCGTCAACCTGAACAACGTACGGCCGTGCGGGTGCCGTAAACGGACCGGGGCGCGCCATGTCGCCCCGGTCCGTTGCCCGTTGTCAGCGGGGGAGCCCCAACGCGCGCCGCAGGAAGTCCAGTTGCAGGAGCAGCAGGTTCTCCGCCACCGTCTCCTGCGGGGTCATGTGCGTCACCCCGGACAGGGGGAGCACCTCGTGCGGGCGGCCCGCCGCGAGCAGGGCCGAGGACAGGCGCAGGGAGTGGGCGACCACCACGTTGTCGTCGGCGAGGCCGTGGACGATCAGCATCGGGCGGTGCGGCTCGGCCGCGTCCACCAGGCCCGCGTCGTCGATCACGGAGTTGCGCCGGTAGACCTCGGGCTGCTCGGCGGGGTGCCCGATGTACCGCTCCTGGTAGTGGGTGTCGTACAGCCGCAGGTCGGTGACCGGTGCGCCGACGACCGCCGCGTGGAAGACGTCGGGACGGCGCAGCGCGGCGAGGGCGGCCAGGTAGCCGCCGAACGACCAGCCCCGGATCGCGGCCCGGCCGAGGTCGAGCGGGAAGTCGGCCGCGAGTGCCTGGAGCGCGTCGATCTGGTCCTCAAGGGTGACCGCCGCCACGTCGTCCCTGATCGCCTTCTCCCATGCCGGCGAGCGGCCCGGCGTGCCCCGCCCGTCGGCGACGAGCACCGCGAAACCCTGGTCGGCGAACCACTGCGAGGTGAGGTGCGCGTTGTGCGCGGCGACCACCCGCTGACCGTGCGGACCGCCGTACGGATCCAGCAGAACCGGGAGCGGGCTGGTGCCGTCGTAGTCCCGTGGCATAAGCAGGGCGCACGGGACGCGGCGTGCGCCCCCCTCGGTGAACGTGATGCGCGGGGACATACCGGGATCTTCGGCGTACGACGCGACCGTCACCGTCTTCTTGCCCTCGCGCAGCACCTGTACCTGCGTGCCCGGCCGGTCCGGCACCGCCGACAGCAGGATGGTCACGCCCCCGGCGCGTACCGCCGAGTGCACGCCGGGCTCCTGCGAGACGCGCTCCAGGCCGAGTTCGTTGACCCGGTAGACATGCACCTCGCCGATCTCCGGGGCGGCCGCTGCCTCGCCCGCCGAGGCCGCGACCAGCACATTGTCGTCCGAGACGTCCAGCACCGCGCGGACGTGCAACTGCGGTCCGGTGAGCGGGCGTCCACCGACCGAGAGGACCCGGGCGCCCCCCTCGTCGGCGATCCGCACGAGCCGTCCGGAGGGGCTCCAACAGGGCACGCCAGGGAAAAGATCAAGCCAAATTGGATCTTCGTCGGCATGCACCATCCGGGTCGCCCCGGTGTCCGGCTCCACGGCCAGGAACAGCTGGCTGCGCTGGTCCCGCGCCTGCACGAGCAGCAGCGGCGCACCCGCCGCTGACCAGTGCACTCGCGCCAGATACGGGTACCGCGTCCGGTCCCAGGCGACCTCTGTGCGCACCCCGTTCAACCCGATCACATACAGCCGCACCTCCGCGTTGGCCGTCCCCGCCGCCGGATACGCGACCTGCCGGGGCTCACGCTCCGGGTGGGCCGGGTCGGCGATCCACCAGCGCTCCACCGGCGTGTCGTCCACGCGGGCGACCAGCAGCCGGTCCGAGTCCGGCGACCACCAGAAGCCGCGGGTACGGCTCATCTCCTCGGCCGCGATGAACTCGGCCAGTCCGTAGGTGACTTGTTCCGACTCCGGCTCGGCCAGCGCCCGGTCGCCCTCTCCCTCGGCCCCCACGACCCGCAGGGCGCCGCCGGTGACGTAGGCGATGTGCCGTCCGTCGGGGGCCGGGCGGGGGTCGATCACCGGCCCGGGGACGGGGAGTTCACGTGCCGTGCCGGCCCGCAGCTCGGCCGTGAAAAGCCGCCCTGACAAGGCGAAAGACGCCAACTCGACCTCGCTGTCGGTGGCGTAGCCGACGATCCCCGCACCGCCCTCACGGGTGCGTTCGCGGCGCGCCCGCTCCTCGGGCGAGAGGTGCTCCGAGGCGCCGCCCAGGAGGGCGCGCGGATCGGCCGCGACGCGCTCCTCGCCGCCCGCCGGATCGAGGACCCACAGCGCGTTCGCCCGGTCCGTGCCGGAGGGGGAGCGCAGGAACACGACCCGCGAACCATCGGGCGCCACGCTGAACGCGCGCGGCGCGCCGAGCGTGAACCGCTGGGTACGGGCGTGCCGTCGGGGGAAGGAGTCGGTCTCGGTCGTCATGCCCCGACCATATTGGCCATGCGCCCCCTTGTGCGGCTGTGCGCCGAGCGATGCGCGAGCGCGGATAGTTATGATCACTGGCGCTGGGTGGGTATGAACCTGCTGGCTGCTGTATGGATTTGCTCTACGGATCCACGCCATGGGTCCATTGCCCCCATAGTCCGACCCCCCTAGTCCCTGGGATCATTGGAGGTGAGCCGCCGTGGCACTCTCGATTTCGGCGGTGGTGCTGCTGGCGATCGTCGTCTTCCTTCTGGTCAAGAAATCAGGGCTGAAGGGCGGACACGCGGTCGTCTGTGTCCTCCTCGGGTTCTATCTGGCCTCCTCGACCATCGCGCCCACGATCAGCGATCTCACGACGAACATCGCGAGCATGATCGGCAGCATCAAGTTCTGACGGCCCGCCTTTAGGGTGGGCACATGACCGAACTGCCCTCCCCCACCCTGCGGGCGGGGGGACCCCCATCTCGCTGCGCTCGCCGTCTGCTGCTCGTGCACGCGCATCCGGACGACGAGTCGATCAACAACGGCGCGACCATGGCCAGGTACGCGGCCGAGGGTGCCCACGTGACGCTGGTCACCTGCACCCTCGGTGAGCACGGTGAGGTCATTCCGCCCGCGTCGCGGCACCTGACGGGTGCCGCGCTCGGGAAACACCGGGCGGGCGAGCTCGACGCCGCGATGGGCGAGCTCGGAGTCCGTGACGTCCGTCTCCTCGGCGGTGCCGGTCGCTACCAGGACTCCGGGATGATGGGCACCGCGGACAACGACGACCCGGACTGCTTCTGGCAGGCCGACGTCGACGAGGCCGCCGGACACCTCGTCGAGGTGATCCGCGAGGTGCGCCCGCAGGTCCTGGTCACCTACGACCCCGACGGCGGCTACGGCCATCCCGACCACATCCAGGCCCACCGCGTCGCCATGCGCGCGGCCGAACTCGCAGCCGACGCAGGGCAGTCGATCGCCAAGGTCTACTGGAACCGCGTACCCCGGACCGTCGTCGAGGAAGGCTTCGCGCGGCTGCGGGACGCGCTGCCGGAGCTGCCCTTCGCCGCCACGGCCGCCGTGAACGACGTACCGGGTGTCGTGGACGACGGGCGGATCACCACCGCGATCGACGGCACCGAGTACGCCGCCGCCAAGACCGCCGCGATGCGCGCGCACGCGACCCAGATCGAAGTCGCCCCGGACGATCCGTACTTCGTGCTCTCCAACTACCTCGCGCAGCCGATTCTCACCACCGAGTACTACGAGTTGGTCAAGGGCGAGGCCGGCGGTCCGGCGCCCGAGACCGACCTCTTCGAAGGGCTGGGCCTGTGATGAGCGCGAATCAAGGCGGCGGAAGCCTGCTCGCCCAGCCGCTGCAACGGCCTTCCGGACCACGGGTGTTGGCCTACCTCGGGCTCTTCGTGCTCGGCGCGCTCGTCGGGGCGGCCGGTGCGCTGGTGCAGGGCGCCTGGTTCCCCGGCGGGCTGCTGCTCGCGCTCGCCGGAGCGGGCGGGCTGTTCCTCGGCGGGGCGAGAGCGGCCGGCGGCCGGGGCGGGGCCGTGGCGCCCGCGGCCGGCTGGATGGTCGCCGTCGTGCTGCTCACCGCCAGCCGCCCGGAAGGGGACTTCCTCTTCGGCGCGGGAGTCGGTTCCTATCTCTTCCTGCTCGGCGGAATGGCTGTTGCTGTGATCTGCGCCACGTTGGGTTTGGGGCGGCAACCAACCGGCCCTGACGTCCGACTTGGCAAGTGACGTACCACTTCGCGGTGACGCGCGCGTGCGAGTCCGGTGTGGGTTTCCCCAGCGGCCGTGGGATCCCGCCAAGAAGTGGCCAGTATGGTGGTGCGCGCCGCCGAGTCGCCCGCGGGTGTCGGGCGGCGGAGCCAACCGGGAGAACCTGCCTTGAGTCGTGAAACTGACACTCCGTCCTCCGGGCCCGACGGGCGCGGCGGAGCCGCTTACCCCTCGGGGACCCCGCCGTACGGGACGCCCGCGGCTTCCGACGACCGTACGGATGCGGGGCGTTCGGCCGCGCAGCCGGAGGAACGCAAGACCGAGACGACGCTGACGACCCGGATCCGGATCAACATCCCGGGGTCGCGGCCGATTCCGCCGGTCGTCGTGCGCACGCCCGTCGCGGACACCGAGTCCGCCGGCGGGTCCGCGACTGCGGAGACGCAGTTGCCGAGTTCCGCGCTGCCCACGGGAGTCGTCGAACCGACCGCCGAACTCGCCCTGCCCGCGCCCGAGGAGAAGACCAGCGACTGGTTCGCGCCCCGCAAGTCCGGCCCCCCGAAGGGCGGTCAGGGCGGTGGCGGCACCAACGGCGCCGGAATCCCGGGCGGTTCGGCCGCCGGGACCCCGAGTGCCGGCGCTCCGGCCGCGGGTGCGCCCGGGGCCGCGCGGCCGACCGGCGGCCGGCCCGGCGGTGTGGTCGGTGCCATGGGCCTGCCGAGTGCTTCCCGGCCGGGCGGCGCGAACGGCGGTACGAACGGTGCCGGGTTCGCCGGTGCCACCGGTGGCGGACCAGTTGCCCCCGGGCACGGCGGCGGCACCGGTTCCTTCGATGTGACCGAGGCACTGGCGGCCGGCTCGCTGGGCAACGGTTCCCGTCCGGGTGCCGGCCCCGGCGAACCGCGCCGCGACGAGCTGCCGTACTTCTCGGGGAACGGGCAGGGCGAGCAGGGCGGCCTTCCCGGAGCCGAGGTCCAGGGCAGCGAGCAGGGAGGTTTCCCCGGGCCCGGCGGTCAGGGCGCCCAGGGCGGCTACCCCGGTTCCAACGGACAGGGTTTCCCCGGGACCAACGGTCACGGCGCGCGCTTCGAGCAGTTCCCCGGAGCCGACGGCCAGGGCGTCGGACCCGGCGCCCCGGGCGGCCCCGGTGGACCCAGCGGTTTCAACGGCCCGAACGGGCGCGGCGGTCAGGGCGGTCCCGAAGGCCCCGCGGGCCCGACCGGCGGCCCGGTCACCGGCGACGGCCTGATGCTGCCGCCCGGCCCCACGGGCGGAGCACCGGGCGCACCCAGCGCGCTGAGCGGCTATGCCGACGGCCCGGGCGGCCAGGGTGCGGCCGGCGGCCCGGGTGGCCCCGGTGGTGCGGCCCCCGGCAGGCACAGCGGTCGTGGCAGGGGCCCGGGTGGTCCTGGAGGACCCGGCGGTCCTGGTGGTCCGGGCGCGGGCCCCGGCGGTCCTGGCACAGGCCCTGGTGGCCCCGGCGCAGGCAGCCCCGCCATGGGCCTCGGCGGCCCCGTCACGGCCGGCGGCGCGAGTCTCCCCGGCGCGATCCCCGGCGGCGGGCTCAGCGACGACACCGCGATCCTCACCCCGCAGAAGCTCACGCAGCCCGGCGTGCCCGGCTACGGCGCCCCCGCCGACCAGGTCTCCGGACACACCGTCACCAGCGGCATGCCGGTCGTCCCGGGCAGCGGCACCGCGCCGTTCGGCACGGGCACCCACCCCGACGGACCGCTGCCGCACACGCCCCCGAAGCTGCCCGACCCCGGCTCGGCGCAGGGCGCGCCCGCCGCCAAGAACGCGGGCAAGGGCGCGGCGAAGAAAAAGAAGAAGGGCCGCAGCAAGCTGGTCCTGCTGGGCGTCGGCGTGTTCGTCATCGCGGGTGGTGCCTACGGCGCCGGGCTGCTGATGAACCACACCGACGTGCCCAAGGGCACCACGGTGCTCGGCGTCGACATCGGCGGCGGCACCCGTGACGACGCGGTCAAGAAGCTCGACGACGCGTTCGGCGACCGGGTGAACAAGCCGCTGAAGCTGTCGGTGGGCGGCAGGACCGTCTCGCTCAAGCCGGACCAGGCGGGGCTGCAGTTCGACTTCGCGTCCACCGTCAGCAAGGCCGCCACCAGCGACTACAACCCGGTCTCCGTGATCGGCTCGCTCTTCGGCCAGCACCGGGTCGTCGAGCCCGACATGCCGGCCGACGAGGAGAAGCTCCAGGCCGCCCTGGCGGACCTGGGCGGCGGCTCCGGCTCCGGCGCGGTCACCGAGGGCACGATCCAGTTCACGTCCGGCAAGGCGGTCGCCGTCTACGGCAAGGCGGGCAAGGCCATCAACCCGTCCGGGTCCGTCACGGCGGTGAAGGAGGCGTACCGCAACGAGGTGGAGACCAACACGGCCACCACGGTGACGGTCCCGACCACCACCAAGCAGCCGACGGTCACGAACGCCGAGGTCGACCGCGAGATGAAGGCCTTCGCGGAACCCGCCATGTCCGCGGACGTGACTGTTCAGACGGACACCGCGCACTCGATCCGGATGAGCCCGCAGAACTCCCTGTGGAAGTTCCTCAAGGTGACTGCCGTCGACGGCAAGCTGGTCGACAAGCCCGACCTGACCGCCTTGAAGGAGCTCTACGGTCAGACCTTCGACGGCGTGCTGATCAGCCGGGCCAACGGCAAGAAGACCGCCGTCACACCCCAGGACGTCTACGGCGCCCTGCGCCAGGCCCTGATCAGCAAGACCGACCGGGTGGGGATCATCGACACCAACCCCAGCTAGACCGAGTCCGACCGACCGAGGGGGCACCCGGCACCACGCCGGGTGCCCCCTCGGTCGTAGGACATGACATCTGTCATGTGCCACACCGGACCGCCGACACTGCCGGGCACCGGCCCCGGGCGGCCACGATGGACGCATGACGACAACAGCGGCGACCACCGCCACCCCGGTGGTCGGGTTCGACCAGGTGAGCAAGAGCTACGGCGAGGTCCGGGCCGTCGACGGGCTGTCGCTCGCGCTGCACCCGGGGGAGACGGTGGCCCTGCTGGGGCCGAACGGGGCCGGCAAGTCCACCACCCTCGATCTGCTGCTCGGCCTCAAGCACGCCGACAGCGGCACGGTCAGCGTCTTCGGCACCAGCCCCCGCGAGGCGATCGTCGCCGGCCGGGTGGGCGCGATGCTGCAGAGCGGCGGGCTGATGGACGAGGTCACGGTCGGTGAACTGGTCAAGCTGGCCTGCGACTTGCACCCGAAGCCGTACAAGGTCACCGACGTGATCGCCCGCGCGGGCATCGCCCAGATCGCCGACCGCAAGGTCAACAAGCTCTCCGGCGGCCAGGCCCAGCGCGTCCGCTTCGCCCTCGCGACCGCCGGCGACAGCGACCTGATCGTCCTCGACGAGCCGACCACCGGCATGGACGTCTCCGCCCGGCAGGCCTTCTGGGCCACCATGCGCGAACAGGCGGACCAGGGCCGTACGGTCCTCTTCGCCACCCACTACCTCGAAGAGGCCGACGCCATCGCGGACCGTGTGCTGGTCCTGCACCGCGGCCGGCTGCTCGCCGACGGCACCTCCGCCGAGATCAAGGCCAAGGCGGGCGCCCGCAGGGTCGCCTTCGACCTGGAGGGCGAGATCGACGAGGCACCGATCCGGTCCCTCCCCTTCCTGACCTCCGTGGACATCTCGGGCCAGACGGTCCGCATCCAGTCCACCGACGCCGACGCGACCGTCCACGCGCTCTACGGCCTCGGCGTCTACCCCCGCAACCTCGAAGTCGCCGGACTCGGCCTGGAACAGGCCTTCGTCGCCATCACCACCGCCGAGGAGGCCAAGCAGTCATGAACAGCTTGATCAAACTGGAACTCACCCGCGCCCTGCGCAACCGCAAGTTCCTGTTCTTCTCGGTGATCTACCCGTCCGTGATCTTCCTGCTCGTCTCCAACCAGACCGGCACGGTCGACGGCACCGGCCTGAGCATCGCCAAGTACGTCATGGTCTCCATGGCCTCCTTCGGCGCCCTGACGGCCGTCCTGATGGGCAACAGCGAGCGCATCGCCAAGGAGCGCGAGAACGGCTGGGTACGGCAATTGCGGCTGACCACCCTGCCCGGGCGCGGCTACGTCCTCGCCAAGACCGCGAGTGCCGCGGTCGTCAGCCTGCCGTCCATCGTGGTCGTGTTCATCGTCGCCGCCGTGGTGAAGGACGTACGCCTGGACGCCTGGCAGTGGCTCGCGCTGACCGGCGCGATCTGGGCCGGCAGCCTGGTCTTCGCCGCGCTCGGCGTCGCCATCGGCTACCTCGCCTCCGGGGACGCGGTCCGCCCGATCACGATGATCGTCTACTTCGGACTGTCCATCCTCGGCGGCCTCTGGTTCCCGTCCACGACCTTCCCGACCTGGCTCCAGGACATCGCGAAGTGGCTGCCCACGCACGCGTACGCTGCCCTGGGGCAGGCGATCGAGCAGAGCCGGTCGCCCCACGCCAAGGACATCACCCTCCTCGTCGTCTACTTCGCGCTCTTCGCGGGCGGGGCGGCCTGGCTGTACCGGAAGGACACGCTGAAGGCGTGAGCGCGATGACCGAAGACCCGCTGCCGGAGAAGGCCAGGGTGGAGCGGCTGATCCGGATCGGACAGCCGCCCCGCAACCGGAGCGAGGTGCTGCGCAAGCTGGTGTGGATCCTGCCCTGGCTGGTCTTCCTCGGCGCGCCGGTGCAGGACCTGCTGGCCGGTCACCACACCACCGCTGCCACGACGGCCGGCTGGGCGGGCCTGGTGGCCTTCACCACGATCTACCTGGCCGTCGTCTTCCGCACCATGGGCCGCGCCTACGCCGGCTGGCTCGTCGGCGCCATGGTCGCCGTCCTGTGGGTCCTGGCGGTGGCGCTGACCCTCTCCCTCGGCCACTCCTGGCTCGGCCTCTTCGTCTACGTCTCCGTCACCTGCGGGGTCACCCTTCCGCTGCGCGCCGCGTACTGGACGATCCCGCTGACCACCACCGCGATGATGCTGGCGGGCTGGTTCGTCGACGACCTGGACGACGCCTGGGGCCTCTTCCTGATCGTGCTGCTGGTGGGCTACTCCATGACGGGAGTACGGCAACTCGTGCGCACGACCGTCGAGTTGCGCAAGGCACGGGCCACGGTCGCCCAACTGGCGGCCAACGAGGAGCGGTTGCGCCTGGCCCGGGACCTGCACGACCTGCTGGGCCACTCCCTCTCCCTGATCACACTGAAGAGCGAACTGGCCGGCCGGATGCTCCCCGACCACCCCGACAAGGCGGCCCAGCAGGTCGCCGACATCGAACAGGTCAGCCGCCAGGCCCTGGTGGACGTCCGCGAGGCCGTCACCGGCTACCGCCGCCCCCGCCTCCCCGGCGAACTCGCGGGCGCCCAGGTCGCGTTGGCGGCCGCGGGCGTCACGGCCGACCTCCCCGCCGAACCGGACCTCACCGACGTCCCCGAGGACAGCGAGTCCGCCCTCGCCTGGGCCCTGCGCGAGGCGATCACCAACGTCGTACGGCACAGCGGAGCCCAGCGCTGTGTGGTCGAACTGGTCCGGCGCCAGACCCTGGACGGCCCGATGCTCGAACTCTCCGTCGAGGACAACGGCTCGGGCGGCTCGGGCAAGGGCCCGGGCAACGGTCTGTGCGGGCTCACCGAGCGCCTGGACAAGGTCGGCGGCTCCCTGGAGGCGACCCGCGTCAAGCACGGTTTCAGGCTGGTCGCACGGGTGCCCGCGGGCGTTCCCAGCACCTCGGCGGACGTAGGATCCCCGGCATGAGCCGTACGATCAAGGTCCTCCTCGCCGAGGACCAGTCGATGGTCCGCGAGGCACTGGCCGCCCTGCTCGGCCTGGAGGACGACATCGAGGTCGTCGCCCAAGTGGCGCGCGGCGACGAGGTGTTGGCGGCGGCCCGGGAACACGCCGTGGACGTGGCCCTCCTCGACATCGAGATGCCCGGCTGCACCGGCATCGAGGCGGCGGCCCAGGTCCACAAGGCGCTCCCCGAGGTGAAGCTGGTGGTCCTGACGACCTTCGGCCGCCCCGGCTACCTGCGCAGCGCGATGGAGGCGGGCGCGGACGCGTTCCTGGTGAAGGACGCCCCGGCGGCGCAACTCGCGGCAGCGGTACGGAAGGTACTGGCGGGTGAGCGGGTCATCGACCCGACTCTGGCCGCAGCGGCCCTGGCAGAGGGCGCCAACCCGCTGACCGACCGCGAGCGCGAGGTCCTGCGGGCGGCGGCGGACGGTTCGACGAACGCGGAACTGGCAAAGGCCCTTCATTTGTCGCAGGGGACGGTCCGCAACTACTTGTCGACGGCCATCCAGAAGCTGGCGGTGAGGAACAGGGCGGAGGCGGTACGGATCGCGAGGGAGAAGGGCTGGCTGTAAAACGCTGGCCAGGGGCAATTTTCCGGGGGCGCGGGGCTGTATCGATGTGCGGCTCCGCCGCGTGGGCGCGACCAGCCACAACGCACCCGCACTCGCCAACTCAGTTCAACCTGGCCCTCGCAGACTGCGCCTGCCCCCGCACTCGATCAGCAGCAGGTTCATCCACAACAGCCACCACCTCCGCGTACGCCTCCAACTCGGCAGCCCCGGTGAGGAAATCCCCCCGCTCAACCAGCAGTTGAGCCCGCTCATACCGCAACCGAGCCGAGTGTGAGGGCAACAACAGCGCCAACTCGACGGCCCACAGGGCAACATCCGACCGCTCCGGCCGAGCAGCGGCCCACGCCCGGATGTTGTTCAGGACGCGCGAAACAACCTCCAGCGGCGCCGCGGGCACAAGCATCGAGGGCTCCAGCGAAGCCCCCGTCGCCCCCGCGACCAGCAACTCCGCATCGCCGCCCGACAACACCCGCCCTCCGTCGAACGGATCGGCCAGCACCTGTTCCTCCGCCGGCCCGAACCCCACCACGAAGTGCCCCGGCAGCGCGACCCCGTACACCGGAGCCCCCGCCCGCCGGGCGACCTCCATCCACACCACGGACAACAGGATGGGCAGCCCGCGCCGCCGCCGCAGTACGTCGTGCAGCAGCGAGGACCCCAGCCGCTGGTAGTCGCCGGGCGTGCCCCGGAACTCGAAGCGGACGCCGAGGAGTTGGTGCAGCGCGTTCGCCCAGGCGGAGGGCCCGCCGGGGCGGTACGGCAACTGACCGGCCAGCCGGTCGAGTTCGACCTGCGCCGCGTCGATGCCGGAGTCGTCCAGCGCCCCGTCGGCCGTCGCCCCCACCAGCAGGCAGAGCGTGGTCAGATCGGGCCGCTCGGACCGCGCCTCCTCGGCGAACCGGGCACGTACCTCCGCCGACCGCTCGGGCGACGGGGGGGAGGGACAGGGAACGGGCATGGCGAACTCGAACCCCCTCATGACGAAGCGTCGCGACCGGTGACACCGGTGACACCGGTGTCACCGGTCGAGGCCGGCTCGCGATAGTGGTGGTAGGCGTGGTGCGCCGCGAACCCCATTCCGGCGTACAGCGCCCGGGCCCCCGCGTTGTCCTCCTCGACCTGCAACCACGCGGCCGACGCCCCCTCCTCCAGCGCCCGCGAGGCCAGCGCGGCCATGACGAGCGAGGCGAGCCCCCGCCGCCGTAGCGCCGGATCCACCTCGACGGCACCGAAACCGGCCCAGCGCCCGTCGACGACACACCGCCCGACGGCCGCGGGAGCCGAATCCGGGGCCTCCGCGGGCACGGTCGCGAACCACACCGACGGTCCGCCGCCCAGTACCTTCAGGGCCACCTCGCTCACCCCCTTGCGCTGATAGCGGGCCAGCCACGCGTCGTCGGCCGTCCTGGAGAGGACGACCCCGGCCGGGTCGGCCCGGTCGGCGACCGGGGCCAGGGCCCCGACCCACAGCTCGGCCGTCACCTCCCGGGTCCAGCCGCGCCGCTCCAGCTCCGCACAGAGCAGCTCCTGCGTGCCCTCGGCGCCGGTCGCGGTCTGGACGTAGGCGGGCAGCCCGTGGTCGCCGTACCACCGTCGTACGGCGGTGAGGGCCGCGTCGAGGGGCAGGCCGGGATCGCCGAGCGGGAGCACGGAGTTGGCGCGGCGGGTGAATCCGGCGGCGGCGCGCAGCTCCCACTCGCCGAGCCGCTCGCTCTCCACCGGCAGCCAGCCGCGCGCGGAGACCTGTGCCAGTTCCCGGTAGGTGGCCGCGGGCCCGCGCCGACGGGCCGGAGCGGCCGGTACGACCTTGCCCGCCACCAGCGAGGATTCCGAAATATGCACGGTCTCCCCACCTTTCCGTGTGATCGTCAGCACACCGCTGTCCCATGATGTGAGAACACCCACCGTGTCGGTGAACTTCTCGGCCGTGTCTTCAGCATCTGACAAGCACCTGACGGACACCCGTTTGCCCACGTCAGCAGCGGTGATGCGGACCTCAAGACGTCCGGCCGCAGAGATTTCCACAGGTCAGTTCACCCCTCCTGTATGGATCACGCCCCGGAACGGAGATACTAGGTGCGGGCATGGACGACGCCGCGCTCCAGCGCGCCTGGCGGCGGAGCCTACGGAGGCCCGCCAGCGCCCTATCGAGGAGGAACGACAGCGTGACCTACGTCATCGCGCAGCCTTGTGTCGACGTCAAGGACAAGGCGTGCATCGAGGAGTGCCCGGTCGACTGCATCTACGAGGGCTCACGGTCCTTGTACATCCACCCGGACGAATGCGTCGACTGTGGAGCCTGTGAGCCGGTGTGCCCGGTCGAGGCGATCTTCTACGAGGACGACACTCCCGAGGAGTGGAAGGACTACTACAAGGCGAACGTCGAGTTCTTCGACGAGCTCGGCTCCCCGGGCGGTGCCAGCAAGCTGGGTCTGATCGAGCGCGATCACCCCTTCGTCGCCGCGCTGCCGCCGCAGAACCAGTAAGAGCGGCCCGCACAGACGCGCCGCCTCGGTCCCGTACGGCCTGATCACGCCCGATCAGCGCCCTACGGGGCCGAGGCGTTTGCCGTACCGGGTCTACCGGTCGTACCGATGAAAGTGAGCGAGCAACCGTGTCCGCAGTCTCCGACCGTCTGCCCACCTTCCCCTGGGACAAGCTGGAGCCGTACAAGAAGACGGCGTCGGCGCACCCGGGCGGCATCGTCGACCTGTCGGTCGGCACCCCGGTGGACCCGGTCCCCGATCTGATCCAGAAGGCCCTGATCGACGCGGCCGACTCGCCCGGCTACCCCACGGTCTGGGGCACCCCGGCCCTGCGCGACGCGCTCACCGGCTGGGTCGAACGCCGTCTCGGCGCCCGAGACGTCACCCACCGCCACGTCCTGCCGATCGTCGGCTCCAAGGAACTGGTCGCCTGGCTCCCCACGCAGTTGGGCCTCGGCCCGGGCGACCGCGTCGCGTATCCCCGCCTCGCCTACCCGACGTACGAGGTCGGCGCCCGTCTGGCCCGCGCGGACTACGAGGTCTACGACGACCCGCGCGACCTGGACCCGGCCGGCCTCAAGCTCCTCTGGCTGAACTCGCCGTCCAACCCGACCGGCAAGGTCCTCTCGAAGCAGGAACTCACCGAGACCGTCGCCTGGGCCCGCGAGCACGGCGTCCTGATCTTCTCCGACGAGTGCTACCTCGAACTGGGCTGGGAGGCCGACCCGGTCTCGGTCCTGCACCCGGACGTCAACGGCGGCTCCTACGACGGCGTCGTCGCCGTCCACTCCCTCTCCAAGCGCTCGAACCTCGCCGGCTATCGCGCCGCCTTCCTGGCCGGCGACCCGGCGGTCCTCGCCCCGCTCCTGGAGATCCGCAAGCACGGCGGAATGATGACCTCGGCCCCCACGCAGGCGGCGGTCGTAGCGGCCCTGGGCGACGACACCCACGTCCAGGAGCAGCGCGAGCGCTACAAGGCCCGCCGCACCCTCCTGCGCGAAGCGCTGACCGCCCACGGCTTCCGCATCGAACACAGCGAGGCCAGCCTCTACTTGTGGGCAACACGGGACGAGTCCTGCTGGGACACGGTGGCCCACCTGGCCGACCTGGGCATCCTGGTGGCACCGGGCGACTTCTACGGAGAAGCGGGCGACCGCTTCGTACGGGTAGCGCTGACGGCAACGGACGAGCGAGTAGGGGCAGCTGTAAACCGGCTGAGCTGAAGGTTCTCGCTTTGAGGGGCGCGGGGCTGTGACATTTGCGGCTCCGTCGCGTGGGCGCGACCGGCCCCCACCGGCAGTCAGCCAAGAAACCGGCATGAAAAAGGGGTCCAGGGAACTCCCTGGACCCCTTCAACGCAGGGCGCCTAGCCGAGCGGCAGCCCCTTCAACGGCAGCTCCTGAGCCGTCGGCAGCCCACCCTTGGTGACCGCGTCGGTCGGCAGGCCTCCACCCGCCGTGGCGGTCTTGGCGGTGTCACCGAGCAGGCCGCCGGCCTGCCCAGCCGTGTCCCCGGCAACGTGCTGCGCAGCCGGAGCCACCGTCTTGGCGACCTTCCCGCCGGTCTTGCCTGCGGCCGGTACCGCCTTCTCCAGCGTCTGGCCACCGGACTTGCCGGCGACCCCCGTGACGTTCTGGCTCGCGCCGTCGACCGTGTTGCCGACGCTCGCCCCGTCCAGGGCGGTCAACGCGCCCAGGTTCGGGGTGGCCGGCAGGGAGGGGGCCGCACTGGCGGAGCCGGCCGCACCGACCCCGGCTGCCGCTCCCGCTGCGACGAGCAGCGCGGCACGGGCGATCCGGCGGGTCAGGGGGAGGGACATGATGCTCCTTGTGTTGATCTCCGGGCTCGGACGCAGTGACTACCGCTCGAAGCGCGCGAAGGTTGCGGAGCGCCAACGTAAAGAGTTGGCAATGCGTCGCATTATCAGCTACGGATAAAAACGGACAAAGGTCGCCCGGTCCGAAAGTCCGTCGAATGCTTGCAGCCCTTTGTTTTCAAGGACTCCGGCGCACCCGAGGGTGACCACGCGAAAACCTGAGCACCCTCGACCCGGGACCGACCACGCATAACCCCTACGGGTGAGGACCCGTACTACTGCCCGGTCGGCCCCTCGGTCTGGATGCGGACCCCGCCCGCGGCCTTCGTGCCGGTCGAGTGCCACGGGTCGTCCGCGCTGCCGGCGGCCCACTCGCGCCCGGCGTACGACACGCGATCGATGTGCAGCGCCGAGGAGTTGGCCACCGCCCAGTGGGCGAGCTGCCAGCCGGTCTTCGTGCTGCCGGACCGGACCGGCAGGGTCACCGTGCTGCTCCCGCCGGTCGCACTCGCGCTCGGAGACGGCGTGGCCGTGCCTTTCGCCTTCGTTTTGGACTTGGACGTGCCCTTGGACGTGGAGCCGTCGCCGGTCACCTCCGCGCCGGTCTCCTTCAGCACCTCGCGCCCGAAGTCCCGTACCAGCGCGGCCCGTACGGCGTCCGGGCCGGTGGCGGTCACGGTGGTGTCCGGGAGGCCCTGGCAGGTCAGCGTGGCGGCCGACTGCCCGGTGAGGGCGGCGGACAGCAGCGCGGCGTCGGGCTCGTGCTTGGCGTACGCCTCCGGGTAGCCGCTGCGCTGCACGCGCTGCGCGGCGACCGTGAGGGGGAGCTTCTGGTAGTCGTCCACCTTGGCCAGGTGCTCGTAGAAGACGCCCGCCGCGTACGTCGGGTCCATGATCTGCTTCTCGGTGCCCCAGCCCTGCGAGGGCCGCTGCTGGAACAGGCCGAGCGAATCCCGGTCCCCGTGGGTGATGTTGACGAGCTGCGACTCCTGGATCGCGGTCGCCAGCGCGATGGTCACGGCCCGCTCGGGCATCCCGCGCCCGGTGCCGACGGCGGCGATCGTCGCCGCGTTCATCGTCTGCTCCTGCGTGAACTCGAACTCCTGGCCGTCGCCCTTCCCGGAGACCACCTTGCAACCGGGGCCGCCCCGGCCGCCTGTGACGTACTGGACGACCAGATAGCCCGCGACCGCGAGCAGCACCACGAAGGCGGCCGAGAACCTGAAGAGGCGGCCGCGTCGACGCTTCTTTGGGGTGGGGGACTGCTCAGGCATCCTCACAAGGTAGCGGAGGCTCCTGTTACCGCTGAGCCGGGTGTGGACAAACGGTGGAGACGCCCTTCGCGTTAGGGTCGACGGCATGGCCGATACCCCACTTGACCTCACGCTGGACGCCGCACGCCTCACCGCGCAGCTCGTCGACCTCCCCTCGGAGAGCGGCAGCGAGAAGCCCCTCGCGGACGCGATCGAGACCGCGCTGCGCGCCCTGCCCCACCTGACGGTCGACCGGTACGGCAACAACATCGTCGCGCGCACGAACCTGGGCCGTACGGAACGCGTCATTCTGGCCGGCCACATCGACACGGTCCCGATCGCCGGAAACGTCCCCTCGCGCCTCGACGAGCACGGCGTCCTGTGGGGCTGCGGCACCTGCGACATGAAGGCCGGCGTCGCCGTCCAACTCCGCCTCGCGGCCACGGTCCCGGCCCCCAACCGCGACCTCACCTTCGTCTTCTACGACAACGAGGAGGTCGCCGCTCCTCTCAACGGCCTCAAGCACGTCTCCGAAGCCCGTCCCGAGTGGCTGGCGGGCGACTTCGCGGTCCTCCTGGAGCCGACGGACGGTCAGGTCGAGGGCGGCTGCCAGGGCACGCTCAGGGTGTTCCTGAAGTTCAAGGGCGAACGAGCGCACTCCGCGCGCGCGTGGATGGGCTCCAACGCGATCCACGCGGCCTCCAGGGCACTGGCCAAGCTCGCCGCGTACGAGCCCCGCACGCCGGTCGTTGACGGCCTTCAGTTCCACGAGGGCCTCAACGCGGTGCGGGTGGAAGGGGGCGTGGCCACCAACGTCATCCCCGACGAGTGCACCCTGGTCGTCAACTTCCGCTACGCGCCCGACCGCAGCGAGGCGGAGGCGGAGGCCTTCGTGCGCGAGTACTTCGCCGACTGCGGGGTCGACGAGTTCGTCGTGGACGACCACACCGGGGGAGCCCGCCCCGGCCTCAACCACCCGGCCGCGGCGGCCTTCATGGCGGCCGTCGGCGGCGAGGCCCGCCCCAAGTTCGGCTGGACGGACGTGGCCCGCTTCAGCGCCCTCGGAGTGCCCGCGGTGAACTACGGCCCCGGTGCCCAACTCCTCGCCCACAAGGTCGACGAGAGGGTCGAGGCGGCTCTCATCCCCGAGGCGGAGCGGCGGCTGCGGGACTGGCTCACCGCCTGACATCCGTATGTCCCCCCTCCGTAACCCGCGTAGACCTACGCTGAGGTACGAAACACCTGCAAGTGGAGGGAGCGCACATGGCTACAGGCAACCCCGAGGGCAAGCAGCAGCCACCGGAGGAGCAGCGCCTGGGACCGGTCCTCCGGAGGCGCGGCCAGGTGACCGCGAGCACGACCGACCAGCGTCTCCTGGACGCGGGCGGCCCCTCGGACTGGGTCCACACCGACCCGTGGCGCGTTCTGCGCATCCAGTCGGAGTTCATCGAGGGCTTCGGCACACTGGCCGAACTGCCGCCCGCGATCAGCGTGTTCGGCTCGGCCCGCACCAAGCCGGACTCACCGGAGTACGAAGCGGGCGTACGGCTCGGACGCGGCCTGGTGGAGGCCGGGTGGGCTGTGATCACCGGCGGCGGCCCCGGAGCCATGGAGGCGGCCAACAAGGGCGCTCTGGAGGCCAAGGGCATCTCCGTCGGCCTGGGCATCGAGCTGCCTTTCGAGCAGGGGCTCAACCCCTACGTCGACATCGGCCTGAACTTCCGTTACTTCTTCGTCCGCAAGATGATGTTCGTCAAGTACGCCCAGGGCTTCGTGGTCCTGCCCGGCGGCCTCGGCACCCTCGACGAACTCTTCGAGGCCCTCACCCTCGTGCAGACCCAGAAGGTCACCCGCTTCCCGATCGTGCTGTTCGGCAGCGAGTACTGGGGCGGCCTGGTCGACTGGCTGAAGAACACCCTGATCGCCCAGGGCAAGGCGTCGGAGAAGGACCTCCTGCTGTTCCACGTGACGGACGACGTGGACGAGGCGGTAGCGCTCGTATCAAAGGAAGCCGGCCGGTAGTGATCAGCCCGTCCGGCGTTTGAGGACGAGGCCCCTTCAGGGCCGAAGCGGGGGTCTGGGGGCGGCAGCCCCCAGGGACGGGACGGGCAGGGGCGGTGGGGGCGAAAAAATCAGGCCAGCCCCCGCCGCGCCACAGCCGGCGGCCGATGCCCCGCGATCGACGCCACCATGTCCAGCACCTGCCGCGTCTCCGCGACCTCGTGCACGCGGTACACCTGGGCACCCAGCCACGCGGACACCGCGGTGGTCGCCAACGTACCGACGACCCGCTCCTTCACCGGCTTGTCGAGCGTCTCGCCCACGAAGTCCTTGTTGGACAGCGACACCAGCACCGGCCACCCCGTCTCGACCATCTCGCCTAGCCGCCGCGTCGCCTCCAGACTGTGCCGCGTGCTCTTCCCGAAGTCGTGCCCGGGATCGATCAGCACCGACTCCCTGGCCACGCCCAGCGAAACGGCCCGCTCGGCGAGCCCCAGGGTCACGCGCAGGATGTCGGCCATGACGTCGTCGTACGTCACCCGGTGCGGCCGCGTCCGCGGCTCGGCGCCGCCCGCGTGCGTGCACACCAGCCCCACGCCGTACCGCGCGGCGACCTCCGCGAGCTGCGGATCGACGCCGCCCCACGCGTCGTTCAGGAGATCCGCGCCGGCCTCGCAGACGGCCTCGCCGACCTCGTGCCGCCAGGTGTCGACGCTGATGATCACGTCCGGGAAGCGGCGCCGCACCTCGGCCACGAAACCGACCGTGCGCCGCGCCTCCTCCTCGGCGGTCACTTCCTCGCCGGGGCCGGCCTTGACCCCGCCGATGTCGATGATGGCGGCGCCTTCGGCCACCGCGTGCTCCACGCGCGCGAGGGCGGGCTCGTCGCGGAACGTCGCCCCCTGGTCGTAGAAGGAGTCCGGGGTCCGGTTCACGATCGCCATGATCACCGGCTCGTGCGCGTCGAATTCACGCCTGCCCAGCCTGAGCATCCCCTGTGACCTCTCCTAGTACTGACCCGTCTTCAGCCGCCTGTGACCCTAACTGTCAGCGTCGCATGGCACGATCGGACCCTGACACATTCGGCTTCGGCACGTCCGACATCGACGCCCGTGGAGACTCCAGCGATGTTCATGTTCCTGTTCCTGGTCGTCGGGCTGGCCGTCGTGGTCGGCGCCGTGACCCTCTCGGTGATCGGCGGCGGCGAGAACGCCCCGCTGCCCGACGTCGCGCCCGAGCGCCTCGACGACGCGCTGCCCCCGGACCGGCCCGTGGACCAGGCCGACGTGGAGAGCATCCGCTTCCCGCTCGCCGTGCGGGGCTACCGCATGGCCGAGGTGGACGACGCGCTGGGCCGCATCGCCGCCGAACTCGCCGAGCGCGACGCCCGGATCGCCGACCTGGAGTCCGCGCTGGCGGGCGCGCAGAGGCACCGCGTCTCGATCGAGAAGCCCGCCGAAGGCGACCACCAGTGAGCGAGGCCGTGGCCGGTCCCGACGGCGGGCTGCGCTGCCCCTGGGCGCTGTCCACCGAGGACTACGTCACGTACCACGACGAGGAGTGGGGCCACGCGGTCCACGGCGACGACGCCCTCTTCGAGCGGCTCTCCCTGGAGGCCTTCCAGTCGGGCCTCTCCTGGATCACGATCCTGCGCCGCCGCGAGGGATTCCGGGCCGCGTTCGACGGCTTCCGCATCGCCAAGGTCGCCGCCTTCACGGACGCCGACCGCGAACGCCTGCTCCTCGACGCGGGCATCATCCGCAACCGCCTCAAGATCGACGCCACGATCGCCAACGCGCGCGTGCTGGCCGACTGGGCGCCGGGCGAACTGGACGAGTTCATCTGGTCCCACGCCCCCGAGCCGGGCCCGGCCCCGAAGACACTCGGGGACGTCCCGGCGGTCACGGACGAGTCGACGGCCCTGTCGAAGGCCCTGAAGAAGCGGGGCCTGAAGTTTGTCGGCCCGACGACGGCGTATGCCTTGATGCAGGCGTGCGGACTGGTCAACGACCACTTGGAGACCTGCGTTGCCAGGAGCGCCCCTTAGGGGCGCCGGGCTGTATCGACATGCGGCTCCGCCGCGTGGGCACGACCAGCCACAGCGGACCCGCAGCCCCCGATGGCGCTATCGACCCAAGTACTTCGGCGTCTCCTTGTTGACGAACGCCTCCACAGCGATCGCGTGATCCTCCGACGCGCCCGCCCGAGCCTGGAGTTCGTCTTCTTTCTCCAGCGTCTCCTCAAGGGTGTGCGAGAGCCCGTACGCCACCGACTCCTTCAGCGCCGCATACGCGACCGTCGGCCCACTGGCCAACGCCCGCGCAACCTGCTCGGCCTCGGCGTGCAGCTCGCCCGCGGGCACGAGACGGTTGGCGATCCCGAGGTCGTACGCGTCCTGCGCCGTGATCGTGCGCGGGAACAGCAGCAGGTCCGAGGCGCGCCCGGGACCGACGACCCTGGGCAGCGTCCAGGAGATGCCGGAGTCCGCGGTCAGCGCCACGCCCGCGAAGGACGTGTTGAAGCCCGCGCGGTCCGACACCACGCGGTAGTCCGCGGCCAGCGCGAGCCCGAAGCCGGCCCCGGCCGCGACGCCGTTCACCCCGGCCACCACGGGCTTCGCCATCCCGGCCAGCGCCCGCACGATGGGGTTGTAGTGCTCTTTGACCGTCGTCATGGTGGCCCCGGTCCCGGCCTCGCGGTCGGAGGCCAGCAGGGTGATGTGCTCCTTGAGGTCCTGGCCCACGCAGAACGCCCGCTCGCCGGCCGCGGTCAGCAGCACCGCCCGTACGGCGTCGTCGCCCGCCGCGGCCCGGACCGCCTCCCGGAGGGCGACCTTGGTCGCGATGTTCAGCGCGTTCATCGCCTCCGGGCGGTTCAGCGTGATCTTCGCGAGTCCGTCGCTCACCTCGTAGAGCACGGTGTCGGCCATGGTGGGTCCCCTCCGGTGTCGCCGCTCCGGCGTACCGGTCGGTACGCCCTGTGTCCGTAGGACAGCATGGCGGAGATCGCCGTCCACGCGCCGGACCGGACGTGTGACCTGCGTCAAAGAATTCCGGGGCGGATTCGGTCGGCGGGGGTCCGCGCGGCGGCGAAGTATCGCAGTCACATCGGCGAATTGAGTGGTTTTGCTCGCGCGCGTTGCCCAAGCGATGCCGACTGATGTTGGTCATCGGGTCCTGAGATGCGGGATAATGGCTTGGAAGCAATGTGTTCGATGCCGGTGACGCGTGTCTCATTAGGGGCCGCGCGTGCCCTCCATGGGGCCGTCGGCGACGATGAGCTGGTTTCAGGAAGGGGAACGAGCATGGCGGCCATGAAGCCGCGGACGGGCGATGGCCCGCTCGAGGTGACCAAGGAGGGGCGGGGCATCGTCATGCGCGTTCCGCTCGAAGGCGGCGGTCGGCTCGTCGTCGAGCTGACCCCTGACGAGGCCGACGCCCTGGGCGACGCCCTCAAGAAGGTCGTCGGCTGACGCGGCGGAACGCGCCCATACCCCTTCAGCTGCCCCGGCATCCGAGATGGTGCCGGGGCAGCTGCTTTCCCGAGTTCCCACGGCGTCCTACCGCTTGACCGCGCACAGCAGCCCGTCGCCCACCGGGAGCAGCGACGGCACCAGCTCCGAAGTCTCGCGCACCGCCCGCAGCAGCTCGCGCAGCCGCAGCACCTCGGTCGGCTGCGGGCCCGAGTCGACGGTCCGGCCGTTGGCGAAGACGCCCTCGAAGACCACCAGGCCACCCGGACGCAGCAGGCGCAACGATTCAGCGAGATAGTCCAGGAACTCCTGGCGGTCGCCGTCGCAGAACACGAGGTCGTAGCCGGCGTCCGCGAGCCGGGGCAGCACGTCGAGGGCGCGGCCCGGGATGAAGCGGGCCCGGTTGCTGGCGAAGCCGCAGGCGCGGAAGGCCTGGCGGGCGAACTGCTGGTGGTCCGGCTCCTGGTCGACGGTGGTCAGTACCCCGTCCGGCCGCATGCCGTGGAGAAGATGCATCCCGGACACGCCGGTCCCGGTACCGATCTCCGCCACCGCCTTCGCGTCCACGGTGGCGGCCAGCATCCGCAGCGCGGCGCCCGTGCCGGGCGACACCGAGCGCAGCCCTGCCTCGCGGGCCCGGTCCCGGGCCCAGCGCAGTGCTTCGTCCTCGGCGACATAGGCGTCGGCGAACGCCCAGCTCGTCTGCCGGTTGCCGGTAATGACCCTCTCCTGTCCCCGTGGTTGCCTGGGCGTGACTGTATCCGTTGGTGCCGGGAACCTGCTGATGGGACCGGGCGTTTAGAGGGGGAGGAATGCACTGGGGGACGCGGCCGGAGGGGAGAGCGGGGGATGAGGACGGATCAGGACGTCGAGCAGCGGCGGGAGCAGGGGCCCGAGCATCGGCTCGTACCGCCGGAAGGTCGGTATGAGCGTGTATCAAATTCTCGTAAAACCCCTTATCCGGAGCTAACGGGCGAGGTGGCTATGGTAGGGACTCCACTGGACACCACCAGAGCCGACAGGGGAGGTGCGGCTGTACCTGTGGATCGGGGAGGAGTGCTCCGGCGCTTTCTCGGATCGGCGGGCAGGCCGAAATCCGTGAACGACACCGCTGCTGACCACAGCCACGCCGCTGACCATGCCCAGACCGCGACCTTCTCCACCGACGCGGACGGGCAGGCGTGGACTCCGCCCACCTGGGAGGAGATCGTCAGCACCCACAGCGGCCGTGTGTACCGGCTCGCGTACCGCCTGACGGGGAACCAGCACGACGCCGAGGACCTCACGCAGGAGGTCTTCGTCCGGGTCTTCCGTTCCCTGTCGACCTACACGCCCGGCACCTTCGAGGGCTGGCTGCACCGCATCACCACCAACCTCTTCCTGGACATGGTCCGCCGCAAGCAGCGCATCCGCTTCGACGCGCTGGGGGAGGACGCGGCCGAGCGCCTGCCCAGCCGCGAGCCGTCGCCCCAGCAGGTCTTCAACGACGCGCACTTCGACGCCGACGTCCAGCAGGCGCTGGACACCCTCGCCCCGGAGTTCCGGGCGGCCGTCGTCCTGTGCGACATCGAGGGCCTCTCGTACGAGGAGATCGCCGCGACCCTGGGCGTCAAGCTCGGCACGGTCCGGTCCCGGATCCACCGTGGCCGCTCCCAGCTGCGCAAGGCCCTCGCACACCGCTCGCCGGAAGCACGGGCCGAGCGCCGTTCCTTCGTGGCGCGTGTGCCCGCGCTGGGGGGAGGGGGCGCGACCGCGTGAGTGGATCACGTCCTACGCCTGCGGAGCAGCACCTGGGAGACCGACTTTCCGCCCTGGTGGACGGAGAGCTCGGTCATGAGTCGCGCGATCGCGTACTGGCGCACCTGGCCACCTGTACGAAGTGCAAGGCCGAGGCCGACGCGCAGCGCCGACTGAAGAACGTGTTCGCGGAAATGGCCCCGCCGCCGCCCTCCGAGAGCTTCCTGGCCCGCCTCCAGGGACTCCCCGGGGGAGACGGCGACTCGGACGCCGAGGAACCGCCCGGCGGGGGACTCTTCGCCGGAGCCGGTTTCTTCGGCGTGAAAAGAGACGGCCCGCTCGACGCCTTCGAGTTCGGCTACGTCCCCGCGGGCCCGCACACCGCGACAGCACTGACCCCTTCGTCCGCACCGGCCCGCGAGGGCTTCCGCATCCATGACGTCAGCCGGCACGACACCGACCGCTCCGCCTCGCGCGGCATGCGGTTCGCGTTCGTCGCCGCCGGCGCGGTCTCACTGGCCGCGATCGCCCTGGGCGGGGTCGCCACGGTCACACCGGGCGACACCGCGGCCGAGGCAAGGGGCGGCGCGGGGGTGACTCCGGCGCGTACGCAGGGCACGGGCGCCGCGGCCGCCGACTCCGGGCGCCGCCGTGGCGTCGGGCCCCTGCTCGCCCAGGGCGCGAGCCAGCGGTCGATGCTCGGCGACACCCCGATGGCCCCGACCTCCGTCTCCGCGCCGCTGCTGCCCGGGGTGCCGTCCCCGGCGGCCGTCCGGGGCGACGACGAGGTCATGCACACGCTGACCGCGCCCGTGGTGGCCGGCGCGGCGGTCATGTCCCCGCTGATACGCCCGCTCAGCACGAACCCGCCGGTCGCCCTCACCTCGTGGTCCACGACCCCCGACGTCATGGCCCCCGGCCTGCTGCGCGCACCCGACGCCACCTCTTCCCCCACACCCGCCCCCTCCGCCTCCTCCCGCCCGCTGCGCTGACCGGCCCCTGCACCGCACCCCGCCGACCTGGTTGAATCCGGGGAGTACGGGGTGGCACGGCGGGCGGTGGGGAGCACATGAACGAGGAGACACCGAAGCCGAAGTGGTGGGGCCGAGGGCGGGCGGTGACGCCCGGTGCGGCCGTGAGTGCCGAAGTCGCTTCCGCCGACGCCGACTTCGAGCCGGAGCGTCCCGCACAGGCGCCCGAAGGCGCCCCAGAGGCTCCCCCAACGGCCTCAGGTGTTCCTGCCCCACGTGATCCCACCCCCGACCCCGTTCCCGACCCCTGGCACCGCTACGACCCCTGGGCAGCCCCACCACCCGCGGCCCCCCTCCAGCAAACGGGCGCCGCACCCCCCACCCACCAGCAGCGCCGCAACCGCACCCGGAAGCTCCTCGTCGTCTCCGGGCTGGTGCTCGCCCTGGTCTCCGGCGGCGTCGGCGGTGTCGTAGGGGCGTATCTGGAGCGGGACGGTGTCGGCGGTGGAGACGTCGTGTTGCCGCAGGCCGGTGCGGAGGACGGTGGGCGGGCGGCCGGGAGCGTGGCCGGGATCGCCGCTCGGGCGCTGCCCAGTGTGGTCACCCTGCATGTGACCGGTGACGCGGAGTCGGGGACCGGCACCGGGATCGTGCTGGACACGCGGGGACACATCCTCACCAACAACCATGTCGTGCAGCCCGCGGGCGCCGACGGCGAGATATCCGTGAGCTTCAGCGGGGGACAGACCGCCAGGGCGAAGGTCGTCGGGCACGACACCGGGTACGACCTCGCCGTGGTGCAGGTGACCCGGGTGCGCGGGCTCAGGCCGATGCCCCTCGGCAACTCCGACAACGTGCGGGTCGGCGACCCCGTCGTGGCGATCGGCGCGCCCTTCGACCTCGACAACACCGTGACCGCCGGGATCATCAGCGCCAAGGACCGGCCCATCACGGCCGGCGGCGACTCGGCGGACGGGAGCGACGTCTCGTACGTCGACGCCCTGCAGACCGACGCGCCCATCAACCCGGGCAACTCCGGCGGCCCGCTGCTCGACGCCCAGGGGCGGGTCGTGGGGATCAACTCGGCGATCCGGTCCGCCGCCGACGGGACCGACACGGGCGACGGCCAGGCCGGTTCGATCGGGCTCGGCTTCGCCATCCCCGTCAACCAGGCCAAGCGCGTCGCCGAGGAACTGATCAACACCGGGAAGGCCACCCACCCGGTCATCGGCGTCACCCTCGACATGGACTACACCGGGGACGGAGCCCGCATCGCGACCAAGGGCAGCGGCGGCGACCCGGCGGTCACCGCCGGCGGCCCCGGCGCCAGGGCCGGGCTCAGGGCGGGCGACGTCATCACCGAGGTCGACGGCGAGCGCGTCCACTCCGGCGACGAACTCATCGTCAGGACCCGCGCCCACCGCCTCGGCGACCACCTGCGGCTGACTCTCCGGCGCGGCGGCAAAGGCATGACCGTGTCGCTCGTTCTGGGCTCCTCGACCGGCGATTGACAGAAACGTCACAGGTGAGAGCCCCGCGCCCCGTCCCACTAGGCAAACAACCCGGAAAACCGGTCCCGTACACCCACTCGTAGCCCACGGGACAGTACCGGTCGGGTGGGATCGCCGGGTACCGTGGACCCGGCCCGGACCACGGAAGACCCGCACAGCCACCGAGGGCCGAGGACCGAGGACATCGCAAGGAGCTTCAGGTGTTCAATGACATAGGACCGCTAGAGCTGGTGACGATCATTGTCCTCGCCGTGCTCGTCTTCGGTCCGGACAAGCTCCCGAAGGTCATCCAGGACGTCATGCGGACGATCCGGAAGATCCGAGAGTTCTCGGAGAGCGCCAAGGCGGACATCCGCGAGGAACTCGGCCCGGACTTCAAGGACTTCGACTTCGAGGACCTCAACCCCAAGACGTTCCTGCGCAAGCAGCTGGACAACGACGAGCTGGGGCTCAAGGAGATCCGCAACGGCTTCGACCTGAAGAAGGAGATGGCCGAGGTCACGGAGGCGGTGCAGAGCGCCGACACCCCGAGTTCCCCGCCCGCTTCCGGTGGTCGTCTCGACATGACCAAGAAGCCCGAGGACCCCGGGAAGGACGAGCGCCCGCCCTTCGACGCGGACGCCACCTGACCCTCCCGCGCGGCTCCCGAAGCCCTTCCCACGTGACGCGTTTCATACGTTTGCCACGCCCTCGTACGGCCTGAACACGGCCTCCGCACGCCTCACGCGCCGGGCGCTTTCCGGGCTGTCTCGCACGAGGTGGCTATGCTGCCGAGTTGTTGTGCGGACCGGGCGAGTCGCCCGAAGGGGGGCGGGCCGCCCCGGTCCGACGAGAGCGAGGAGGCGTCCGGCATGGAGACGACGAGTCGGGTAGGCGCGCAGGCGCCGGCCGCGGAGGGCGGACAACAGGTCCCCTCCGCCCGGCGCACGGTCGACGGCTACCTGCTGGCGCCCTTCCCGTGGTACGGCCTCGACGAGGCCTTCACGGGGCCGCGCTGGCTGATGCAGGTGGGCATGGCGGCGGACGGTGCCGTCGAGCACGGTTCGATCGGGCACGGCGACGAGCCCTCCGTACGCAACGAAGGCACGGAGGACAAGGAGAAGTTCGCGGTGGTCGTCACCGTCGCGGGCAACCCCGCCCGGCGCACCGCGGACGGCACGGGCCTCCTGGAGGCCACCTCGGTGTCCTCGGCGGCCTGGCTCGCCGGTGTCGGACTGCTGTCCTTCACCTGGCCCGGCCAGATGGACCACACCCTGCGCGACGACTGGCTGGAGCAGCAGACCGAGACGGCGTGGGTCCTGGCCGACGACCTCGCCGGCGACGACTGGTCGACCCTGTCCCTGCCCGTGGACGGCGTCCCGACGCCCTTCCACTACCGCGAGTCAGAGTTCGGCTGGGTACTGGCCGGGTCGACCCAGGCGGGGGTCCACGTGGGGGCGTACGGCCGGGGCATGAGCGCGTACGGGCTCGGCTTCGCCGCGATCAAGGACATCGCCGCGTACGCCCAGTAGGTCCTACGACGATGGGGGCGCCGTCTCACCGGACGGCGCCCCCATCGTCGTAGGAAGAGCTCTAGAACTTGTTCTTGGGCGTGATCCCCAGCGACAGTCCCGAAAGGCCTCGCTGCCGTCCCCCGAGCTTGCCCGCGATATCCCTCAGGGCCGCGCCCGCAGGGGAGTCCGGGTCGCTCAGCACCACCGGCTTGCCGTCGTCGCCGCCCTCGCGGAGGCGGACGTCGATCGGGATGGAGCCGAGGACGGGAACCGAGGCTCCTGTCGTCCGCGTCAGGCCGTCCGCGACCGACTGGCCGCCGCCCGTGCCGAAGACGTCGACCATCTCGCCGCAGTGCGGGCAGGGCAGGCCCGCCATGTTCTCGACGACACCGACGATCTTCTGGTGGGTCTGCACGGCGATGGAGCCGGCCCGCTCGGCGACCTCGGCCGCCGCCTGCTGAGGGGTCGTCACGACGAGGATCTCGGCGTTCGGGACGAGCTGCGCGACCGAGATCGCGATGTCGCCCGTGCCCGGCGGGAGGTCGAGGAGCAGCACGTCCAGGTCGCCCCAGTACACGTCCGCCAGGAACTGCTGGAGCGCCCGGTGGAGCATCGGGCCGCGCCACACGACCGGGGCGTTGCCCGGCGTGAACATGCCGATGGAGATGACCTTCACGCCGTGCGCGGACGGCGGCATGATCATGTTCTCGACCTGGGTGGGAGTGCCGTCGGCGCCGAGCATGCGCGGCACGCTGTGGCCGTAGATGTCGGCGTCGACGACCCCGACCTTGAGGCCGTCGGCCGCCATCGCCGCCGCGAGGTTCACCGTCACCGAGGACTTGCCGACGCCGCCCTTGCCGGAGGCGACCGCGTAGACGCGGGTGAGGGAGCCGGGCTTGGCGAAGGGGACCTCGCGCTCGGCCGTGCCACCGCGCAGGGCGGTCGCGAGTTCCTTGCGCTGCTCGTCGCTCATCACGTCGAGGGTCACGTCGACACCGGTGACGCCCTCGACACCCAGGACCGCCTCCGTCACGCGCTGCGTGATCGTCTCGCGCATGGGGCAGCCGGAGACCGTCAGGTACACGGTGACCGCGACCGCTCCGTCCGCACCGATCTCCACCGACTTGACCATCCCCAGTTCGGTGATGGGTCGGTGGATCTCGGGGTCGTTCACCGTCGACAGTGCTTCACGCACCGCGTCTTCCGTAGCCATGGGTCGATGGTACGGCGCCGACCGGGCCCCTAGGCCAGCCCCTCAGCGGTCGTCTGCGTCACGCACGGGAGACCGTTCTGCCGGGAATACGACATGCCCGTCGTGCCGTACGTCCAGTTCCTTGACCAGGTCCTGCAACTCGGAGCGGATCCAGTCCCGGGTCGCCACCTCGCCGAGCCCCATGCGCAGGGCGGCGATCTCGCGGGTGAGGTACTCGGTGTCGGCGATCGACCGCTCGTTCTGCTTGCGGTCCTGTTCGAGGTTGACCCGGTCGCGGTCGTCCTGCCGGTTCTGCGCGAGCAGGATCAGCGGGGCGGCGTAGGAGGCCTGGAGCGACAGCATCAGGGTGAGGAAGATGAACGGGTAGTTGTCGAACCGCAGATCACTGGGCGCGAAGATGTTCCACAGCACCCAGACGATGATGACGATCGTCATCCAGACGATGAACCGCCCGGTGCCCAGGAAGCGGGCGATGCGTTCCGACAGCCGTCCGAAGGCCTCCGGGTCGTACTCGGGCAGCAGCCGGCGCCGGGGCGGGCGCGGCTGGTCGAGCCGGGTCCGCGACCGGGTGGTGGCGGTCGCGCCCGCCGGTGTCCGCTCACGCGTGGTCTCGCGCTCAGGAGTCATGAGCCGCCACCTCCTCTGTCCCTGCCTCGTCCTCGTCCAGGTGGAATTCCGTCTCCCGCCAGTCCTGCGGCAGCATGTGGTCCAGTACGTCGTCCACGGTCACCGCGCCGAGCAGCGACCCGGTCTCGTCGACCACCGGCGCCGCGACCATGTCGTACGTCGCGAAGAACCCGGCGATGAGCTGCAACGAGGCGTTCGGGTCCAGGGGTTGCAGGTCGTCGTCGATGATCGCGCTGACCAGGGTGTACGGCGGGTCGCGCAGCAGCCGCTGGAAGTGGACGGTGCCGAGGTACTTGCCGGTCGGGGTGTCGTCGGGCGGGCGGCACACGTAGACCTGGGCGGCGAGGGCCGGGGAGAGGTCGGCGTTGCGGACCCGGGCGAGCGCGTCGGCGACGGTCGCGTCCGGGCGCAGGACGATCGGCTCGGTCGTCATGAGGCCGCCCGCGGTGTGCTCCTCGTACGACATCAGGCGGCGTACGTCGGCGGCTTCGGAGGGCTCCATCAGGTTCAGCAGCCGCTCCTGGTCCTCCTCCGGCAGCTCGCCGAGCAGGTCGGCCGCGTCGTCCGGGTCCATCGCCTCCAGGACGTCCGCCGCGCGCTCCTCCTTCAGCTTGCCGAGGATCTCGATCTGGTCGTCCTCCGGGAGCTCTTCGAGGACGTCGGCGAGGCGGTCGTCGTCGAGGGCGGCGGCGACCTCGGCCCGGCGCTTGGGGGAGAGATGGTGCAGGACGTTGGCGAGGTCGGCAGGGCGCAGCTGCTCGAAGGTGGCCAGGAGGCTCTCCGCGCCCTGTCCCTGCTCCTCCAGGGAGAAACCGGTGACGGCGGACCACTCCACGGTCAGCGTCTCGCCCTTGGCCCTTCTGAAGGCTCCGCCGGCCCTGCCCTTGCGGACGAAGACCCGGTCGATCTCCCAGTCCCGGCGGGCCGGCAGCTGCTGCACCGCCAGGTCGAGGACGGTGACCTCCTCGCCGGTCTCCACGAGGGTGACGCGCCGGTCGAGGAGTTCGCCGAACACCAGCCGCTCGGTGGGCCGTTGCTCGAAGCGGCGGACGTTGAGCACGCCGGTGGTGACGACCTGGCCGGACTCGATGCCGGTGACCCGGGTCATGGGGAGGAAGATGCGGCGCCGGGTGGAGAGTTCGACGACCAGGCCGAGCAGGCGCGGGGGCCTTTGGCCGACGCGGAGCATGACGACGAGATCGCGGACGCGGCCCACCTGGTCGCCGTTCGGATCGAAGACGGCGACACCGGAGAGGTGCGAGACGAAGACCCTGGGGGCGCCTCCTGCCATGGCCGCACCTCCCTTTCTCTACTGGTTTCCGGATGTTCCGATTTGCCCGCTCGGACGGGCTTCAGGCTAGCCCGTCCGTATGCGATCCGCGCAGGTGGGCGGTCCGGACGGACCCGCTCCGGCACGGTGCGGCGACCCCGGTACGCTGCCGTACGCCATCGCCGCCCGCCGCACGAAAGGCCCCCACCTGTGACTGCGATTCCCCAGGTCCGAAACCGTCGTGCGGCGCTGCTCGGCGCGGTCTGCGTCCTGGTGCTGACGGGGTGCAGCGAGGATCCGGACGCGGGGACCAACGGGGTCGGCAAGCTGGCCGCCGACAAGATCCAGTCGAAGTCGGTGACGGCGGCGGGCGCCGCCGACGCGGTACGGCTGTCCGGGACCGTCGTCACCAGCGGGCGGACGTACAGGCTCGACATGCGGCTGAAGTCCGACGGCGGCACCGGCTCGGTCACCTCGAAGGGGTCGACCTTCGGGCTGCTGCGGGTCGGCGAGCAGCTGTATCTGAAGGCCGACGCGGACTTCTGGAACAGCAACGGGGACTCGGGCGTCGGCGACTCGCTGCACGGCAAGTACGTGAAGGTGCCGCAGGACGACCCCTCGTACAAGAAGTTCAGTGGTTTCACGGACAAGGACGTCCTCCTCTCCAGTCTGCTGACCCTGCACGGGTCACTCGCGACGGACGGACACCACGACCAGAACGGCGTCCGCACGATCCGTATCACCGGCGACGACGGCTCCGGCGGCACCCTCGACGTCTCCCTTGAGGGCAAGCCGTATCCGCTCCGGCTGGTCCGCGCGGGCGGCGCGGGCACGCTGACCTTCTCGGACTGGGGCAAGAGCTTCGCCGTGACGGAACCCGCGGACGACGACACTGTCGACTACGGCAAGCAACTGCCGTCTTCCTAGCGGTACTTACCGCCGTTTGTGTTTCTTCAGCAGCAGGCGCGGCAGCGCGGCCGGGGCCGGCTGACGGGTCGTCGCGGGAGAGGGCAGCGGAGGTTCCGCCAGCGACCCCTCGGGCAACTCGGCCGTGGCGCCCGTCGGTTCGAGCCGCAGCACCCGGCACTCGCGCGCCCAGCGCTCCGTCATCGCCTCGCCGTCGGGCGCGTTGAGCCGCTTGCCCTTAAGCTCGCCGACGGCCGCGGTCCAGGCCTCGGAGCCCGGCGCCAGTTCCACGACCTGCGCCGTCCAGGCGACCAGCCGGCCGCCCTTGTCCTTGCTGCGGACCGTGACCTCGGCCGTGCCGCCGTCGGTCAGTCCCGGCAGCGGCTGCTCGCCCGGACCGTCGCCGACCAGACAGGCCGCGCCCTCGTGCCAGACGTGCCACAGGGCACGCGCCGGTACGCCCGGACCGTTGACCCAGACGAGGCCGGACTTCTTCGTGGCCTCCTCGACGAGGGCCTGGTCGAGCAGCTCGCTGCTAGTCATGTCGCCCAGCCTATCCAGGCCGCTCACAGCCAGCCGTTGCGCTTCAGCGTGCGGTGGATCGCCAGACAGACCGTCACCGTGAAGGCGAGCACCACCGGATACCCGTACCGCGCGTGCAGTTCGGGCATGTGCTCGAAGTTCATGCCGTACACGCCGGTCACCATCGTCGGTACGGCGATGATCGCGGCCCACGCGGTGATCTTCCGCATGTCCTCGTTCTGCGCGACGGACGCCTGCGCGAGGTTGGCCTGGAGGATCGAGTTCAGCAGCTCGTCGAAACCGATGACCTGCTCCTGAACCCGGGCGAGGTGGTCGGCGACATCGCGGAAGTACTTCTGGATGTCGGGGTCGATCAGCCGCATCGGCCGCTCGCTCAGCAGCTGCATGGGACGCAGCAGCGGCGACACCGCGCGCTTGAACTCCAGTACCTCGCGCTTGAGTTGGTAGATCCGCGCCGAGTCGACACCGCGCGAGACCCCGCCCTTGCGGCCCGGCGTGAACACCTCGGTCTCGACCTCGTCGATGTCGTCCTGCACCGCGTCGGCGACCGCGACATAGCCGTCGACGACATGGTCGGCGATCGCGTGCAGCACCGCCGAGGGTCCGCGGGCGAGCAGCTCGGGGTCGTCCTGGAGGCGGTGGCGCAGCGCCCGCAGCGAGCCCTGCCCGCCGTGCCGGACGGTGATGAAGAAGTCCCGCCCGGTGAAGCACATGACCTCGCCGGTCTCGACGACCTCGCTGTTGGCGGTGAGTCGGTCGTGCTCGACGTAGTGGATGGTCTTGAAGACGGTGAACAGGGAGTCGTCGTAGCGCTCCAGCTTGGGCCGCTGGTGGGCCTGCACGGCGTCCTCGACGGCGAGCGGGTGGAGGCCGAACTCCCCGGCGATACCGGCGAATTCGGCCTCGGTCGGCTCGTGCAGCCCGATCCACACGAAGCCGCCGTCACGGCGCACCTGGCGCATCGCCTCGTGCGGGGTGAACGGCTTGCCGGTGTGGACGCGGGCTCCGTCGCGGTAGACGGCGCAGTCGACGACGGCCGACGGGGTGCCGGGGTCACGCGTGGTGTCGTACGCGCCGCCGTCCTTGCGCAGGGAGGGGCGGGACGGGCGGACCACGGCACGCAGGTCGCGGATCATCGACATGGCGGGCTCCTTCGCGACGAGCAACGAAAGGCGCCAACGACGGTTGGAACTGCCCGGAATGGGGACGTCCTGTGTGCGGATGTTTGGCACGTCCACAAAGCGGGGAGCACCGCACCGTCGCGGTGGCGAGTTTCGCTACTGATACAGGCACTGCACTGACTTACAGGCACCGACCGACTTCGGGCCGTCTTCGGAACAGGCGGACCACGGACACGGCCGGACAGATCAGGTAAAGAAACGAAGTGCTCTTCCGCGACGGTGAAGAAGTGCGAGCGGCGACAGCCGGCTGGAGGCCAGAACCAGAGCTACGACATCAGCGGCCGGAAGAGCGGGTGGTACTGCCAGGTCGACTTCGGTCCATTGCAGCCCCACCTCCTCCGGCCGGTCCCCCGTAGGGGAGTCTCAACGGCGTCGGACTTGATCGCGACGCTTCTGCGTGCTGCCCGAACGACCGGCCCAGACTATCAGCAGGCCGAAGTGTCAAGGCGCTGCTTTGCCCGGTACTGACGAGTTCTATGCTCCCCGCATGGTTGATGTTCTTGCTCTGGTCGAGGCACGGTTGCGCACCGCGCTGGGCGAACCGGACGCGCGCGCGGCGGTCACCTTCCTGGGCACGGACCGCGTCGAGGTACTCCGTTTCCAGGACACCGGTCAGGAGGGCGGCATCGTCCGCTACGCCACGCTCGGCATGTCCGCACAGCCCATGAGCGACCCCACGGCGATGCTCGCAGACCCGGTCGCGGGCCCCCGCGCCGAGCTGGTCCTCTCCGTGCGCGGCGGCCTCGCCGACACCGACAAGGTGCTCCGCCCGCTCGCCGTGCTCGCCGCGTCCCCGCAGGTCGAGGGCGTGGTCGTGGCCCCCGGCGCTTCCCTCGACGTGGGCGAACCGCTGTGGCCCGGCGCTCCGTTCACCTCGGTGCTGGTCGCCGAGCCGGGCGGCCTGGTCGAGGACCTGGACCTCGACGCGCCCCTCGACCCGGTCCGCTTTCTCCCCCTGCTCCCCATGACCCCGAACGAGGCCGCCTGGAAACGCGTCCACGGCGCCCAGGCCCTCCAGGAGCGCTGGCTGACAAACGGGACGGACCTGCGGGATCCGTCCCGCAAGTCCGTCCCGCTCGACTGACGGCCGGAGTGAGCAAGCTCACCAACGGCGGCCGGGATCCGGCTAGTTGGCGAACACCGCGACACCGTCCTCGGACGCGTGCTTCGGCTCCAGCACTTCCGCCTCGTGCGTGAGCGCGTTCCGTCGTACGACGACCACCAGCGCGCCCAGCGTCGCGGTGACGGCGGCGACCACGAACGGGATGTGGATGTTGCTCCAGCCCTCGATCTTCGGCGCGAAGAACGGCGCGGCGGCCGCGGCGAACCAGCGGACGAAGTTGTAGCCCGCGCTCGCCACCGGGCGCGGCGCGTCCGAGACGCCGAGGGCCAGCTCGGTGTAGACGGTGTTGTTCACGCCGATGAACGCGCCGGACAGGATCGTGCAGACGACGGCCGTGGTGTGGCTGCCGTAGCCGAGGACGAGCACGTCGACGGCGAGCAGTACCAGGGAGCCGCCGAGCACCTTCAGGGAGCCGAAGCGGGACTGCAGGCGCGGGGCGACGAAGACCGAGAAGACGGCGAGCAGCACACCCCAGGCGAAGAACACGGCACCCGACTTGTAGGGGGTCATGTCCAGCACGAACGGGGTGAAGGCCAGCACGGTGAAGAACGTGTAGTTGTAGAAGAAGGACGACACGGCCGCGGAGGCCAGACCGCCGTGGCCGAGCGCCTTGAGGGGGTCCAGCAGTGAGGTCTTGCGGGCGGGCTTCGGCTGTTCCTTCAGGAATGCCGTGATGCACAGGAAGCCGATCGCCATCAGGAACGCGGTGCCGAAGAAGGGGTAGCGCCAGCTCTGGTTGCCCAGCAGGGCGCCGACCAGCGGGCCGCAGGCCATGCCGAGGCCGAGGGCGGACTCGTAGAGCAGGATCGCCGCGGCGCTGCCGCCGGCCGCCGCGCCGACGATGACCGCGAGGGCCGTCGAGACGAACAGCGCGTTGCCGAGGCCCCAGCCGGCCCGGAAGCCGACGAGTTCGCCGACCGAGCCCGAGGTGCCGGCGAGTCCGGCGAAGACCACGACGAGGGCGAGGCCGAGCAGCAGGGTCTTCTTGCCGCCGATCCGGCTGGAGACGAAGCCGGTCACCAGCATCGCGACGGCGGTGATCAGGAAGTACGAGGTGAAGAGCAGGGAGACCTGGCCGGCGGTGGCGTCCAGGCCCTTGGCTATCGACGGCAGGATCGGGTCGACGAGCCCGATGCCCATGAAGGCGACGACCGAGGCGCCCGCGGTGGCCCATACGGCCTTCGGCTGGCGCAGCAGGCTGCCGGTGCCGGCTCCGGTGTCGAAGGGGTCGTCCGTCCCGTCCATGCTTCCTCCCAAGTAGTTGGTATATGCACATAGTAAGTTAGGCAAGGTAATAAATGCAAGATGCATCTAGTTTTGTAACGTGAGTGGTCCCGTCCGGACGGGTGATCGTCCTTGACGTGCGGGTGCGAGGGTAGGACCGTGGGGCCCTATGAGGGGCGAACCCAGTTGCCCGAAGTGCGGTGGCCGGGTCAGGGCTCCCGGACTCTTCGCCGATTCCTGGCAGTGTGATGTCCACGGCACGGTGCATCCGGTGCAGCCCGTGATCCCGCCGAGCGTCGAGGCCCTCAGCGTCGTCGTGCACCGCACGCAGGTACCCGTGTGGATGCCGTGGCCCCTGCCGGTCGGCTGGCTGTTCACGGGCGTGGCGTGCGCGGGGGACGACCGGAGCGGGGGGCGGGCGACGGCTGTCGCGTGTTCCGGGCCCGGGCCGCTCGGTGGGATGGGTGAGCTGATCCTCGTCGCGGAGGAGCTCGGTGTCGGGCTCGGTGCGCGGTACGCCGGGATCGACGGGCCGGACCCGGGGCCGTACATGAGCGTCGAGAAGCCACCGCAGGCGAAGTTGTTGGCCGCCGGGCGGCCCACGCCGTTGTGGCATGTGGCTACGGCGCCGGATGATCGGGCCGTTTTCGCCGGGGAGGCGTTGGGGCTGTGGCTGTGGGCCGTTGTCTGGCCCGAGCAGTCGGGGCTGTTGATGTACGACGAGCTGGTGCTCACGGATTTGCGGGATGCCGGGGCGGAGGTCGATCTCGTGCCCTGTGGTGCGTTGTCGCCGCGCTTGCTGGAGCCGTAGCGCCCAAGGGGGTGTCTCGGTCGGTTGTGGGGCGGGTGAGGGTGCGTGGGGGCTTGTCGCGCCCACGCGGCGGAGCCGCATATCGACACAGCCCCGCGCCCCTTGGGGGCTGCGGCTCAGCGTGTTCGAAGGGGTCCTTGGGATGCCGTTACCCTTGAGTGGTCCCTTGTTGAACTGTCGCCGTCTGGAGCCTGCGCGTGCGTATCGATCTGCACACCCACTCCACGGCCTCCGACGGTACGGACTCGCCCGCTGAGCTGGTGCGGAATGCCGCTGCCGCCGGGCTGGACGTCGTCGGGCTGACCGATCACGACACCAGTCGTGGGTACGGCGAGGCGATCGACGCGTTGCCCTCGGGGCTCACGCTCGTGACCGGGGCCGAGATGTCCTGTCGGATCGACGGGATCTCGATGCACATGCTGGCCTATCTCTTCGATCCCGAGGAGCCGGCGCTGCTCGCGGAGCGGGAGCTGGTGCGGGACGACCGGGTGCCGCGGGCCCGGGCCATGGTGGAGCGGCTTCAGGGGCTCGGCGTGCCGGTCACCTGGGAGCAGATCGCGCGGATCGCCGGCGAGGGTTCGGTCGGGCGGCCGCATGTCGCCACCGCGCTGGTCGAGCTGGGTGTCGTACCGACCGTGAACGACGCCTTCACCGCGGACTGGCTGGGCGACGGCGGCCGGGCCCATGTGGCGAAGCACGAGACCGATCCGTTCGAGGCGATCCGGCTGGTCAAGGCCGCGGGGGGCGTGACCGTGTTCGCGCATCCTGGGGCCAGCAAGCGCGGGCGCACCGTGCCCGAGTCCGCCATCGCCGAGATGGCCGCGGCCGGGCTCGACGGCATCGAGGTCGACCACATGGACCACGACGCCGAGACGCGGGTGCGGCTGCGCGGGCTCGCGAAGGAACTCGGCCTGCTGACCACCGGGTCCAGCGACTACCACGGGAGCCGCAAGTCCGTGCAGCTCGGTGAGTACACGACCGATCCCGAGGTCTACGGCGAGATCACGCGGCGCGCGACCGGCGCGTTCCCGGTGCCGGGGGCCGGCGGAGTCTGACCCCGCCCGCGTCCTCCCCGCTCACCTCTTCTCTGCAAGGCTTGTGGCTCACCCATGTTCGACGTCGCCGTCTTCGGCTCTCTCTTCCTGACCCTTTTTGTCATCATGGATCCCCCCGGGATCACCCCGATCTTTCTCGCGCTGACCGCCGGACGGCCGGCCAAGGTGCAGAGGCGGATGGCCTTCCAGGCCGTGTGTGTCGCGGGCGGGGTCATCACCGTCTTCGGGCTGCTCGGGCACCAGATCCTCGACTACCTGCATGTCTCGGTGCCCGCGCTGATGATCGCGGGCGGGCTGCTGCTCCTGCTGATCGCGCTCGACCTGCTCACCGGCAAGACCGACGAGCCCAAGCAGACCAAGGACGTCAACGTCGCGCTGGTCCCGCTGGGCATGCCGCTGCTCGCCGGGCCCGGGGCGATCGTGTCCGTCATCCTCGCCGTGCAGAAGGCCGACAGCGTGGCCACGCAGGTGTCGGTGTGGGCGGCGATCCTCGCCATCCACGCCGTGCTGTGGGTGGTGATGCGGTACTCGCTGCTGATCATCCGGGTCATCAAGGACGGCGGGGTCGTCCTCGTCACGCGGCTCGCGGGGATGATGCTGTCGGCCATCGCCGTGCAGCAGATCATCAACGGGGTCACCCAGGTGATCCGCGCCGGCTGAGGCCGGTGAACGCGGAACCCCCGCACGGCGTCGGTGCCGTACGGGGGTTCTGAAGTGTGGTTGCGATGCGTCTTCGGTGCGCTGGCGAAGGTCGTAGGTGTTACGAGGTCTTGGTGTCGGCGGGGCGGATCCACAGTCGCTGTCCTATGGCGGCGGCCTGTTGCACGATCCGATTGACGGAGGCGGCGTCCACGACGGTGCTGTCCACGGTGGTGCCGTCGACCTCGTCAAGACGCATGATTTCGAAGCGCATTGGCTTCTCCCTTCGTCTGGTCATCCTCCTGAGGAGAACTACTTGGTTACGTATGTAGTCAACGGGGTGCGTGTTACAAACATTCCCTACGCTAAGGAAATTTTTCGAACGCCTAATTACTGACCGGTAAGGGATCGGTGCGAGACTGACCGGGACCGGTTGTGTTCGCAGCGTGACCGCCGGGACAATGGAGGTGATGAACGACGACCTCGCGGCCCTCAGCGCCCGCATCGACCGCACGAACGAGCTGCTGCAGCGCATGCTCGCCGAAGTGGCGAAGACGCCCTCGACGCATGCGATCTTCGTCGACGCCGGGTATTTGTATGCAGCCGCGGGCCGACTCGTCTCCGGGACCGAGGACCGGCGCACCTTCGACCTCGACACCGAGGGCCTCATCGAGGCGCTCATCGACAAGGCCCGCACGATCTTCGCGGACAGCCGACTGCTGCGCGTCTACTGGTACGACGGAGCCCGGCGCCGCATCCACACCGCCGAGCAGCAGGCCATCGCCGAACTCCCGGACGTGAAGGTCCGGTTGGGCAATCTCAACGCCAACAACCAGCAGAAGGGCGTCGATTCGCTCATCCGCTCCGACCTGGAGTCCCTCGCCCGGCACCGCGCCATCAGCGACGCGGCCCTCATCGGCGGCGACGAGGACCTGGTCTCGGCGGTCGAGGCGGCCCAGGGGTACGGCGCCCGCGTCCACCTGTGGGGCATCGAGGCCCCCGAGGGCCGCAACCAGGCCGAGCCGCTCCTCTGGGAGGTCGACAGCCAGCGCACCTTCGACCTCGACTTCTTCAAGCCGTACGTCTCCCGGCGCACAGCCGCCGTCTACGAGGCCGCCGCCACCCGGCCCACCCGCGACGACGTCCGCTTCGTGGGCGCGCAGATCGCCGCCAAGTGGCTCGCCGCGCGGGGACGGGAGGCGCTGGTGGAGCTCCTGCCCGGGCATCCGTATCTGCCCGGTTCGGTCGACCAGGATCTGCTGGTGGAGGCGGAGGGGCTGCTGCAGTACTCCCTGCGCGGTCAGTCCGATCTGCGCCGGTCGCTGCGGGACGGGTTCTGGGAGCACCTGCAGACGCAGTACTGACCCCTTCCCACAGGGGCAGTGCTGACTCCCTTCCTACGGGGCTGCCGTGTCCCAGAAGTCGGCGATGGCCTTGGCCGTCGCGTCCGGCTGGTCCGTGTTCGGCGAGTGCTCGGCCCGCGCGACGACCGTCCGCCGCGCCTTCAGCCGTACGGCCATGTCGTCGAGGAGCGGCACCGGCCAGGTGTCGTCGCGTGAACCCGACAGGACGTGGAACGGGAGCGGGACGGCGGCCAGTTCGGCGACCCGGTCCGGCTCGACGCACAACTGGCGTCCCGTGGCGAGGAGTTGGGCCGGCTTGGTGCCCAGCCAACGGCGCCGCAGGTCTTCCCGGTCGTCCAGCCCCTCGTCCAGCGCACCGCCGGTCTCGGTCTCCTCGGGCGTCTCCATCGCCTGGATCGCGTCCCACACCTCGGCCATCGACATCACACTCAGCGCGTCCCGCAACAGCTTCACCCGGTCCTGCTGGGACGCGGAGATCTGCGCGGGTCCCGACGCCATGAGCGTCAGTGACACGAACGGCGTGTGGTCCAGGAGTACGGCGGCCCGCGCGACCTGTCCGCCGAGGGAGTGTCCGAGCAGCTGCACCGGCGCGCCGACCGCCTCGGCCAGCGCGAGCACGTCCCGCGCCAACTCGTCCTGGGCGTAGGCGGATTCGTCGTCCCGGGGGCCGTCCGTCTCGTACTGCCCCCGCCCGTCCACGGCGACCGTCCGATACCCGCGCGCGCCGAGCTGCACATGCAAGGGGTTGAAGTCCTCCTTGCTCCCGGTGAATCCCGGCAGCAGCAGGGCGACGCCCCTCGGCTCGACACCGTCGGCCACGGGCGAATCCACGACGGCGAACTCACCGCGACCGGTCCGCAGCGGGTACGCGCGAGCGCCGGGGGGCGGGACGAAGGAGGGGGGCCTACTCATGGCCTGAGGTTATCCGGCGGAGGTGAGCGGAATGGGGACGGGAGGGTGTAACCGGGGTTAACGGGGGAGCGGGAGCGTCGAGCGGAGGGGGAACGCCGACGGCCCGGCCCACGTGGAGTGGGCCGGGCCGTTCGGTGGTGTCACCTTCGGCGGCGATCAGCTCTCGCCGACCTCCGCTGCTGCGGCCTTGCGGGGACGGCGCACCCTGGGCTTCGCCTCGGCGGCCTCCGTCTCCGTCGCGACCGGAGCCTCGGCGGTCTTGCGCGTCGTACGGCGACGGGGCTTGACCTCCGACTCCTCGGCCACCTGGGCCGGGATGTCGGCGACGGCCTTGCGGGTCGCGGCACGGCGGCGCGGCTTGGCCTCCGCGTCCTCGGCCACGGTTTCGGCGGCGACGGCCGCGGTCTTCCGGGTCCGGGTGCTGCGCGGCTTGGTCTCGGCCGCCTCGGTGGCCACCGGCTCGGCAGCGACCTTGCGCGTCCGACGCGGCTTGACCTCGGCCGCCTCCGACGCTTCGGCGGCTACCGGAGCGGCGGCCGCCTTGCGGGTCCGACGGGGCTTCGCCTCGACGGCCTCGACCGTGTCCAGGACCGCTTCGGCGGCCTCGGTGGCGACCGCGGTCTTCCGCGTCCGGCGCGGCTTGACCTCAGCGGTCTCCGTTGCCTCGGTGGCCACCGGCGCGGCGGCGACCTTGCGGGTACGGCGCGGCTTGGTCTCGACGGCCTCGGCCGTGTCCACCACGGATTCGGCGGCGACCGCGGTCTTCCGGGTCCGGCGAGGCCTGGCCTCCTCCGTGACCGCCGGCTCCACCGCGGCCGGGGCCTCGGCGGTCCTGCGGGTCGCACGGCGGGGCTTGACCTCGGACTCCTCGGCCACCTGGGCCGGGATGTCGGCGACGGCCTTGCGGGTCGCGGCACGGCGGCGCGGCTTGGCCTCCGTGCCCTCGGCCGTGTCCACGGCGACGACCTCGGCCGGAGCCGCGGTCTTCCGGGTCCGGGTGCGACGCGGCTTGGTCTCGACGGCCTCGGCCGTGTCGACGGCGGCCACGGCGGCGGCCTCCGGAGTGGCCGCGGCGACGGTCTCCGCCACGGTCCCGACCGGCTCCGTGGCAGCTACGGCCTTACGGGTCCGGCGGCGCGGCTTCGTCTCCTCGGCGACCGGGGCCTCGGCCACCGGCGTCTCGGCGATCACGGTCTCGGCCGTCGCGACCGCCGACTCCGAGGACTCCGCGGACTTGCGGGTCCGACGGCGGCGCGTCGGCGCGGGGGTGTCCAGGGCCGTGCCCTCGGCCGTAGCCACGGCGCTCTCCGCCGCCTCGGGTGCGACAGCGGAGGTGACTGCCGTGGCCGGCAGCTGCTCTCCCGTCGCTCCGTTGCGGGTGCGGCGACGGCGGCGCGGAGTGCGGGTCGCCGTCTCCTCGGAGGCGGCCAGCGCGGTTTCCTCCGGCGTGGACGTCACGGCCGTGGCGGCCGAAGTCCCTTCCATCGGGGCGCCGTTGCGCGTACGACGGCGGCGGCGCGGGGTGCGCGCCGGACGCTCGGCGTCGACGGGAGCGGAAGCGGAGCGGGGCTCGTTCCGGTTGTCCCGGCCGCTGTCACGTCCGCCTCGGCCGCTGTCACGACCGCCCCTGCCGGCGTCCCGACCGCCACGGCCACGCGGGCCGCCGCGACCGCCGGTCTCGCCGAGGTCCTCGACCTCCTCCGCGGCCAGCCCGGCGCGGGTGCGCTCCGAGCGGGGCAGGACACCCTTGGTGCCCGCGGGGATGTTCAGTTCCTCGAAGAAGTGCGGGGAGGTGGAGTACGTCTCCGGCGGGTCGTTGAACTTGAGGTCCAGCGCCTTGTTGATGAGCTGCCAGCGCGGGATGTCGTCCCAGTCGACGAGCGTGACCGCGATGCCCTTGGCGCCCGCGCGGCCGGTACGGCCGATGCGGTGCAGGTAGGTCTTCTCGTCCTCGGGGGACTGGTAGTTGATGACGTGCGTGACGCCCTCGACGTCGATGCCGCGGGCGGCGACGTCGGTGCAGACGAGCACGTCGACCTTGCCGTTGCGGAACGCGCGCAGCGCCTGCTCGCGGGCGCCCTGGCCGAGGTCGCCGTGGACCGCGCCGGAGGCGAAGCCGCGCTGCTGGAGCTGGTCGGCGAGGTCGGCCGCGGTGCGCTTGGTGCGGCAGAAGACCATGACCAGGCCCCGGCCCTCGGCCTGCAGGATGCGGGCGACGAGCTCGGGCTTGTCCATGTTGTGCGCGCGGTAGACGAACTGCTTGGTGTTCGCGACCGTCTTGCCCTCGTCGTCCGGCGAGGTGGCGCGGATGTGCGTGGGCTGCGTCATGTAGCGGCGGGCGAGACCGATGACCGCGCCCGGCATGGTCGCCGAGAACAGCATCGTCTGGCGGCGGGCCGGCAGGAAGTTGATGATCTTCTCGACATCGGGCAGGAAGCCCAGGTCGAGCATCTCGTCGGCCTCGTCGAGGACGAGTGACCGGATGTGCTTGAGGTCGAGCTTCTTCTGGCCGGCGAGGTCGAGCAGTCGGCCCGGGGTGCCGACGACGACGTCGACGCCCTTGCGGAGCGCCTCGACCTGCGGCTCGTAGGCCCGGCCGCCGTAGATGGCGAGGACGCGCACGTTGCGCACCTTGCCGGCGGTCAGCAGGTCGTTGGTGACCTGGGTGCACAGCTCGCGGGTGGGCACGACGACGAGCGCCTGCGGGGCGTCGGTCAGCTGCTCGGGCTTGGCGCGGCCGGCCTCGACGTCGGCGGGGACGGTCACGCGCTCCAGGAGCGGGAGGCCGAAGCCCAGCGTCTTGCCGGTGCCGGTCTTGGCCTGGCCGATGACGTCCGTGCCGGAAAGGGCGACGGGGAGCGTCATCTCCTGGATCGGGAAGGGGGAGACGATACCGACGGCCTCAAGGGCCTCAGCGGTCTCGGGAAGGATTCCGAGCTCTCGGAAAGTAGTCAGGGTGCTGCCTCTTCTGTGTGCGCGGTGCGAGGCGAGCGCGGGGGTCGTGTCAGGACCGTGCCGGGGACGTCGGCTGCCCGTACGGCAAGCCGTAAAGGCACGGGACCACTGCCGACGCTCTAGCGCTCGAACCGCTGAGGGTCCCCCTCCGAACTTCGTACGCAACGTGCCGTACGGGCGAGGAGGGCTGTCGGGTCGGAGCCGATCGGGCCACCGACCGGGCATCCTCATTCGTGCGGCCCGGCGAATACTCGGCGGGCGCATTACCACCATACCCCGGAATCACGCACATGCGTTGGCCGATTTGGTCACGTAGTCGTCGTCACAGTGATTGACCAGGGCCTTCCGCCGTGCGGTGAGCGGGCTATTGTGCGCTTCATGACGACCGCTGACAATGCCTCCGACGCACCCGCCGAACCCACCGGAGTCGCCGCCCAGGACTGGGCCACGGCCGCCGCCGACCCCCAGTACCGCAACGCGGTCGTGGACCTGCTCGGCGCCCTCGCGTACGGCGAGCTGGCGGCGTTCGAGCGGCTCGCGGAGGACGCCAAGCTGGCGCCGACGCTCGCGGACAAGGCGGAGCTGGCGAAGATGGCGTCGGCCGAGTTCCACCACTTCGAGCAGCTCAGGGACCGGCTCACGGAGATCGGGGCCGAGCCGACCGAGGCGATGCAGCCGTTCGTCGCCGCGCTCGACGGCTTCCACAAGCAGACGGCGCCCTCGGACTGGCTGGAAGGGCTCGTCAAGGCCTACGTCGGCGACTCGATCGCCAGCGACTTCTACCGCGAGGTCGCGGCCCGCCTCGACAAGGACTCCCGCTCGCTGGTGGTCGGCGTCCTCGACGACACCGGGCACGCCAGTTTCGCCGTGGAGAAGGTGCGCGCGGCGATCGACGCGGACCCGCGCGTGGGGGGCCGACTCGCCCTGTGGGCACGGCGGTTGATGGGCGAGGCGCTGTCGCAGTCGCAGCGGGTGGTCGCCGACCGGGACGCGCTGTCGACGATGCTCGTGGGCGGCGTGGCGGACGGGTTCGACCTCGCGGAGGTTGGCCGGATGTTCTCCCGGATCACCGAGGCGCACACCAAGCGGATGGCTGCGCTGGGGCTGGCCGCCTAGCTACGTCGGCTGCCCCGGGGTTCGCCGACCGGTTACGTCGGCTGACCCGGGGGTTTGTCGACCGGTTACGTCCGTTGCCGGGAGGGCTTGCCGCCTAGCTACGGCTAGGCGGGGGCCGACCGTCCCCGGAGTCGTCTCGACGGTCGAAGCAGCAGGGAGAGCGAGGCGGCCGAGACGACCGCGGCGCCGAGCAGGCTCGGCAGGCCACTGCCGGGGCCCAGCGCGCTGTGCGTGACGAAGTCGCCGAAAAGCGCTCCCGCGACACCGGTGGAGAAGACCAGGGTGCGGGCCGGAAGACGGTCCGCGAGCCGATGCGTGGCGGCCCAGGCGAGGAGCAGACCGAGCACAGCGGAGCCGAGCGCTTCCAGGATCATCACGGGGGTCCCTCCCACGGTCGGCCTGCGTACTGCTGTCACAGCCGGTCATACCCGTGACCTGCGGAATGCAATCCTCCCCTGTGGGCGTCTTGTGCTCCATCTGTGATGGAAACGCGTGGGGGCCCGGTGGCCTTTCCGGTCACCGGGCCCCCACGTCTGTCCGTGGCTACAGCGCTCCGAAGCCCACCTTGCGCGGGGCCGCCTCGCCGAGCTCGACATAGGCGAGCCGGTCGGCGGGGACGAGGACCTTGCGGCCGTGCTCGTCCACGAGGCTCAGCAGCGGAGCCTTCCCGGTCAGTGCCTCGGCCACGGCCTGCTCGACCTCCTCGGCGCTCTGACCGGTCTCCAGAACGATCTCGCGAGGCGTGTGCAGCACGCCGATCTTGACCTCCACGCTGTGTCCCTCCGACGGTCAGCAAAGTGCGCGATCTTCCGCGCCGTACGCAGCACACACTAGCCCGGTGAGAGGACGTAGATGTTCCGCGCCGGGAACGCCAGGAGCGAACACCGGACGGGAACAAAAGGGGAGCCCGCGGGTCAGTGGTGCTGTTCGCTCCCGTGCAGCGGGAAACCGGCGATGCCGCGCCAGGCCAGCGAGGCCAGCAGCTGGACCGCCTGGTCGCGCGGGACGCTGCGGTCGCTGTGCAGCCAGGAGCGGGCGACGACCTGCGCGAGGCCGCCCAGACCGGAGGCCAGGAGCATCGACTCGGCCCGCGAGAGGCCGGTGTCCTCGGCGATGACGTCGCAGATCGCCACGGCGCACTCGTTCGTCACCTTGTCGACGCGTTCGCGCACGGCGGGCTCGTTCGTCAGGTCCGACTCGAAGACCAGCCGGAAGGCGCCGCCGTCGTCCTCCACGTAGGCGAAGTACGCGTCCATCGTGGCCCGGACGCGCTGCTTGTTGTCGGACGTCGACGCGAGGGCGGTCTGCACCGCCTGGATCAGCGACTCGCAGTGCTGGTCGAGGAGGGCCAGGTAGAGGTCGAGCTTGCCGGGGAAGTGCTGGTACAGCACCGGCTTGCTGACGCCGGCGCGCTCGGCGATGTCGTCCATCGCGGCCGCGTGGTACCCCTGCGCGACGAAGACCTCCTGGGCGGCGCCCAGCAGCTGGTTCCGTCGGGCACGGCGCGGCAGGCGGGTGCCCCGCGGGCGTGCCGCCTCTGTCTGCTCGATGGCTGTCACGCCGCCTCCCAATGTCGTCCTCATGCGGTGAGCGCCGCGCGGCCATCGTACTTTTCGGTAACCCTGGTGTGCGCGCTGCGAGCGCAGAATTTCACGGACCGGACGGTGACGGAAGTCGCGCAAAGTGTTTTGAAAGGGGACGGAGCGGGCATGGGGGCGCGGTTCGGTACGCGCTCCAGGGGGAGGCGGAGGACGGTGGTGACCGTGGGGCGGTCAGCGATAGTCGTCCTCGTCGATGGAGACGATCCGGGCCTGTTCGATGACGTCGGCCTCGTTCGCGGAGTCCGGGTCCACCTCGGTCAGCGGGTCCTCGCGGCCCGCCGTCACCTCGGTCGACTGCTCGGCGGCGTCGTCCTCCGGAGCCTCGACGCCGAGTTCGGCGGCGCCGCTCTCGTCCTCGAAGGTCTCGGGATCGGTGGGATCGACGGCCATGAGGGGCTCCCTTCCTAGTACGTCCCTGGCGAAGCAGGGGGCCACATGCGGGTGCCCTGTCTACGAGACTAGGAGACACGCGATCCGGACGCCATGCGATGAGCGGAGCAGTTGCCCTGTTCGCCCGCCCGCTGCCGGGGCGCCGTCGGTCCGCCGCGGCTCGTTCGCTGTCTGTGACGGCGAACACATGAACCACAGCGTGATCGTCTCGTAACATTGCCGCATGTCTTCGACAGAGCTGCCCTCCGTGTCGGTCGCCGCCGTGCTCCCCAAAGTGGCGCCGGTCAGAGTCGGCGACGGCGAGCGGCTCAGGTCGGTCCGGCTGCCGGGAATCAGCCTCACGGTGCGGTCGAGGCCACCGGCGCGCGAAGGACTCCCGCCCGCGTTGTACGTCCACGGGCTCGGCGGTTCCTCGCAGAACTGGTCGCAGCTCATGGCCCGGCTCGACGGCGTGGTCGACAGCGAGGCCCTCGACCTGCCGGGCTTCGGCGACTCCCCGCCGCCGGACGACGGCGACTACTCGGTGACGGGGCACGCCCGCGCGGTCATCCGCCACCTCGACGCCGCCGGACGCGGCCCGGTGCACCTCCTCGGCAACTCCCTGGGCGGCGCGATCGCGACCCGCGTGGCCGCGGTACGCCCGGACCTCGTCCGCACGCTCACCCTGGTCTCCCCGGCCCTCCCGGAACTCCGCGTCCAGCGCACGGCCGTCCCGACGGCGCTGCTCGGCGTACCGGGAGTGGCCTCGCTGTTCACCCGCGTCAGCAGGGAATGGACGGCCGAACAGCGCGTCCGCGGCGTCATGGCCCTCTGCTACGGCGATCCCGGCCAGGTGACGCCCGAGGAGTTCCGCCACGCCGTCGAGGAACTGGAACGGCGGCTCCAACTCCCGTACTTCTGGGACGTGATGGCCCGTTCCTCCCGGGGCGTCGTGAACGCGTACACCCTGGGCGGCCAGCACGGCCTCTGGCGCCAGGCCGAGCGCGTCCTCGCCCCGACCCTCCTCGTCTACGGCCGCCGCGACCAGTTGGTCGGCTACCGCATGGCCCAGCGGGCCGCCCGCGCCTTCCGCGACTCCCGCCTGCTGTCCCTGCCGGACGCGGGGCATGTCGCGATGATGGAGTACCCGGAGACCGTGGCCACGGCGTTTCGTGAACTGCTCGCGGATGCGGGGGAGTTGGGGACGGACACGGGTACCGGCGCCCGTTCCGGTACCGGTGCGGGCGCGGGTGCGGTGACGGAGCGTCGGACGGCTGACGTGGAAGCGGTGGGCCGCGGTGGCCGAGGGGGCCGGAGTGGTGCGCGGGGGGTCCGTGACGGCGGTTCGGTGAGTACGGTGAGCGAGAGCGGCGGCGCTGCCGCGGCTGACGGCAAGAGCGACGATACGAACACGGGGAGTTGAGGAGGCGACGTGGGACGCCATAGTCGCCGTAAATCCAACTCCAAGGGTGACTCCGCGGACGGAGGCATAGGCACGGGGGCCGGTGCCGACGTCAATGCCAACGCCGGTACTGGCAAGGGCAGTTGGGCCGCTCAAGGGCGTCAGCGGGCTCAAGGGTCCCAGCCGGGCGAGGCGGCCAGGTCGAGCCGGGTGGGTCAGCCGGGCAGGCCGGGTCAGCCGGGCCAGCCGGGTCAAGTGAACCGAGCGGGCCAAGCGGGTCAGGGGGCTCAGCCGGGGGCGAGCCGGCCGGGTGCGCCGCGTTCCGGGGGCGGGAACCCGGGCCCTGGAGGGCCGCGTTACGTCGACGGGACCCCGGCGCACGGCTTTCCGAGGCTCCCGGACGGAACTCCAGCGCATGGCTTTCCGAGGCTTCCGGACGGCACTCCGGCGCGTGGTGTTCCGCGCCTGGCGGAGGGGACTCCCGCACACGGCAGTCCCCGCTTGCCCGACGGGACTCCGGCACATGGCATGCCGCGCTTTTCTGACGGCACGCCCGCGCACGGCACCCCCCGCTTTCCCGATGGCACTCCCGCGCGCGGTGTTCCGCCGGCTCGGGCCGGGCACCCCGAGCAGGCTGAATCCGGGGGCGGTTGGGGCGAGTTGAGGGGGCGGGGCGGTCGGTCCGGGGTGTCTCAAGCTCCGGTCGTCGGCGGACCCGTACCTCCCGGGGCGGGCCCGGTGCTTCCCATTCCCCGGCAGCGGCAGGCGCCTGCGCCTCAGGCCGGGACCGGGCGAGGTGGGCGGCGCGGTCGTGGTCCCCGGCAGGACTATGTCGACGCCTTCGACGGAGACGGGGACGGTGACGTCTTCGCGCCCCGGGCCAGTGTCGCCGCCCACCGCTCCGACCCGTATGCCTCCGTCACCGACTGGCCGTCCGCGAGTGACTTCGGCACCGACGCCGAAAACGGCACCGAGGGCGACGTCGACGGTGCGGGCGCGCCGCCCGGCGACCGTGGCCGGCCCGGCGTCGGCGCCGGTTCCGCCAAGGGCGGCAAGGGGCGTACCTACACCGGCATCGCCGCTGCGGCCGTCACCACCGTGCTGGCCGTCGTCGTCGCCGGACAGGTCGCCGGGGACGGCGGTAAGGGCGGTGTGCGGTCGGAGGCGGCCACCGACCAGGCCCGGGACGTACGGGGGACCGGTGCCGCCTCGGCGCAGGCCGGCACGTCCGCCTCGCCGCGGGTGGAGACTCTGACGTATGCCCAGAAGATGGACAAGAAGTACCCGCTCAGCGCCACGCTCAAGGGGCCGGACAAGTTCGACGCGGTGCCCGGTGTCGACAAGGCGCCCGGCAAGGGGCGCAAGTACACGTACCGCGTGGACGTGGAACAGGGGCTCGGGCTCGACGGCACGCTCTTCGCGGAGGCCGTGCAGAAGACGCTCAACGACAAACGGAGTTGGGCCCACAACGGCGCCCGTACCTTCGAGCGTATCTACTCCGGCAAACCGGACTTCGTGATCACCCTCGCGAGCCCTGGTACCACCGCCAAGTGGTGCGCCAAATCCGGCCTCGACACCACCGAGGACAATGTGTCGTGCGATTCGGCGGCCACCGAACGTGTGTTGATCAATGCGTATCGATGGGCGCAGGGGTCGTCAACATATGGGGACAAGATGTACGCGTATCGACAGATGTTGATCAACCATGAGGTCGGTCATCGTCTTGGCTACGGGCACGTCACCTGCGACAAGGACGGTGAGTTGGCCCCGGTCATGCAGCAGCAGACCAAGTTCCTCGACCACGACGGGATCCACTGTCTGGCGAACCCCTGGCCGTACCCGGGGAGTTGACGGGCGACGCTTATGTCACATTGACACGAGCCGCAGCATCCTTCATATTTTTGGGCATGTGGTCTAGTCATGTCGCGAATCGCGCCGCCATCGAGCTGGCGCTCATCGGCGTGACCCCGCTCTGCGTGGCCGACATCCTCTGTCGCTGAACACCGCCCCTGGCGTTCGTGTCGCGACCCGCACCACTCCGCCCTTGCCCGTGTGACTTCGGCAGGGCATTTCCGACGACCTGACGCCGGGGCAGACGCCTGTTCATTTCCGTCTCACCCCTCGTCCATCCGTCTCACTATTCGGGAAACCCCATGAGAATTCCCGAACATCCCCCCCGAGAGGTCGTCATTCCGATGCGTCAACCGTCCGTCATAGCCCGGCGCGTGGCCGTGGCATCCGTCAGCCTGGCCGTGGCAGCGGGCGCCGCCGCCTGCGGGCCGAAGGACAACGATGCCAAGGGCTCAAGTGGCGACTCCACGCCGCACAAGGGCGGCACGCTCACGGTCCTGAACTCCAACCCCCAGGAGGACTTCGACCCGGCGCGCCTGTACACCTCCGGCGGCGGCAACGTCCCCTCCCTCGTCTTCCGTACGCTCACCACCCGCAACCGTGAGAACGGCGCGGCCGGCGCCAAGGTCGTCCCGGACCTCGCCACCGACACCGGGCGCCCCAACAAGGACGCGACCGTCTGGACGTACACCCTGAAGAAGGGCCTCAACTACGAGGACGGCACCGCGATCACCTCGGCCGACATCAAGTACGGCATCGAGCGCTCCTTCGCCCCCGAACTCTCCGGCGGCGCGCCCTACTTGCGGGACTGGCTGGTCGGCGCGGCCGACTACCAGGGGCCGTACAAGGACAAGAAGGGGCTCAGTGCGATCGAGACTCCCGACAGCCGGACCATCGTCTTCCACCTGAACAAGCCCGAGGGCGAGTTCCCCTACCTCGCCACGCAGACGCAGTTCACGCCCGTCCCGCAGGGGAAGGACACGGGCACCAAGTACGAGCAGCACCCGATCTCCTCGGGGCCGTACAAGGTCGTCAGCAACCAGAACGACGGTGAGACGCTCGTCCTGGAGCGCAACACGTACTGGTCCACGGCCACGGACTCCGAGCGCAAGGCCTATCCGGACAGGATCGACGTGAAGTCGGGGCTCGACTCGTCCGTGATCAACCAGCGGCTGTCGTCGTCCCAGGGAGCGGACGCCACCGCCGTCACGACCGACACCAACCTCGGTCCTGCCGAGCTCGCCAAGGTGACCGGCGACAAGGAACTCGCGGCGCGCGTCGGCACCGGGCACTTCGGTTACACGAACTACATCGCGTTCAACCCCACGGTCGCGCCGTTCAACAACGTCAAGGTGCGCCAGGCGATCTCGTACGCCGTCGACCGGTCGTCGGTGGTCAACGCGGCGGGCGGTTCGTCGCTGGCCGAGGCCGCGACCACCTTCCTGCCCAACCAGAAGTCCTTCGGGTACGACCCCTACGACCTCTTCCCGGCGGGCGCGTCCGGCAACGCGACGAAGGCCAAGGAGCTGCTGAAGGAGGCCGGTTGCCCGAAGGGGATCACCGTCACCCTGACGCACTCCAACGACAAGGACTTCGAGACCAGCCCGGAGATCGCGACCGCGATCCAGGACGCGCTCAAGAAGGCCGGCATCACCGTCAAGCTGCAGGGCCTGGAGATCAACGACTACAAGGACAAGATCCACAGCGTCAGGACCGAGCCCGGCTTCTTCCTCGCCCACTGGGGTGCCGACTGGCCCTCCGGCGGTCCCTTCCTCGCCCCGATCTTCGACGGCCGCCAGATCGTCAAGGACGGCGCGAACTTCAACACCGGCCTCCTCAATGACAAGTCGGTCAATGCCGAGATTGATTCGATCAACAAGTTGACGAATCTTGACGAGGCCGCCAAGCGGTGGGGTGCACTGGACAAGAAGATCGGCGAGCAGGCCCTGACCGTGCCGCTGTTCCACCCCGTCTACAAGCGACTGGTCGGCAAGGACATCAGGAACGTCGTGATCAGCGACTGGACCGGCGTCCTGGACATCTCCCAGGTCGCGGTCAAGTAACCCCATGAGTGAGGCACTTGTCGCCTCCCAGGCCGCCGGGACGGACGTCTCCGTCCCGGCGGTCTCGGGGGCCCGTCAGTTCTGGCGGCGGCTGCGTGCGCAGCGCGCCGCCCTCGTCGCGGGGGCCGTCGTCGCCCTGCTCGTCCTGGTCGCGCTCGCCGCGCCGCTGCTCACCGCGATCGAGGGCCAGGACCCCTTCACCTACCACCCCGCGCTCATCGACTCCGCGCGCGGCGGCGTCCCGACCGGCTCCTTCGGGGGCGTCACCGGCGACCACTGGCTCGGCGTCGAACCACAGACCGGCCGCGACCTGTTCGCACGTCTCGTCTACGGCGCCCGGGTCTCGCTCGGTGTCGCGCTGGGGGCGACCGTCGTACAGGTCGTCATCGGTGTCGTGGTCGGTGTCGCCGCGGCGCTCGGCAGTCGATGGGTTGATCAACTGTTGAGCCGGTTGACCGAGATCATCGTTGCGATGCCATTGATGATCATGTCGTTGGCGCTGCTGGCGATCGTGCCCAGCAGCTTCCCGCGGCCCCTGCTGGTCGCCCTCGTCATCGGCCTGATCGCCTGGGGCAACACCGCGAAGATCGTGCGCGCCCAGACGCTGACCCTGAAGCAACTCGACTATGTGTCCGCCGCCCGGCTCAGCGGCTGGGGCACCTGGCGCATCGCCCGCCGCGAACTGCTCCCGGGACTGGCCGCGCCGGTCATCACGTACGCCGCGCTCCTCGTTCCGACGAACATCACCGTCGAGGCCGCGCTGTCCTTCCTGGGTGTCGGCGTGAAGCCCCCGACGCCCTCCTGGGGCCAGATGCTCACCGCCGCCGACGTCTGGTACCAGGCGGCCCCGCAGTACCTGCTGCTGCCGGCCGGTGCGTTGTTCGTCACCGTGCTGTCCCTGACGGTCCTGGGCGACGGCATCCGCACGGCCCTCGACCCGCGCGCGGCCTCCCGCCTGCGCATCGGCACCGGCCGCAAGCGCGAGGCCAAGGCGGGCGCGGGCACCAAGGACGTAAGCACCAAGGACGTAAGCACCAAGGACGTGAGCGACAAAGACTCGACTACGAAGAGCGCGAATTCCAAGGAGGCCACGTCATGAGCGGCTTCGGAGGATTCGTCCTGCGCCGCGGTATCGGCACCGTGATCACCCTGCTCGCCATCTCGGTGATCGTCTACGTGGTCTTCTTCGTCACGCCCGGCAACGTCGCCCAGATCACCTGCGGCCCGCGCTGCTCCCCGGAACAAGTGCACCAGGTCGCCCAGCAGTTGCGGCTCGACGACCCGCTGTACCTCCGCTACTGGCACTTCCTCCAGGGCATCCTCGTCGGCCAGGACTACTCCACGGGCACCTCCGTGGAGCACTGCTCGGCGCCCTGCCTCGGCCTGTCGTACCAGGGCGACCAGCAGGTCACCCAGCTGATCCTGACCAAGCTGCCGGTCAGCCTGTCCCTCGTGTTCGGCGCGATGGTGCTGTGGCTGCTCCTCGGGGTCGGCACCGGCGTCCTGTCGGCTTGGCGGCGCGGCCGGTTCACCGAACGCCTGCTGACCGGCATCACCCTCGCGGGCGTCGCCACCCCGGTCTTCGTGATCGGCCTGGTGCTGATGATCGTCGTCTGCGGGCAGCTCCAACTGCTGCCCTTCCCGCAGTACGTCGCCCTCACCGACGACCCCGAACAGTGGGCCTGGAACCTGCTGCTGCCCTGGCTCTCCCTGGCGCTCATCGAGGCCGCCACGTTCGCCCGGCTCACGAGGGCATCGATGCTGGAGACCCTCGCGGAGGACCACATCCGCACCTTCCGCGCGTACGGCGTCGGCGAGCGGTCCATCATCGGGCGGCACGCGCTGCGCGGGGCGTTCGCGCCGATCATCGCCCTCAACGCCAACAACGTCGGCTCGGCGGTCGGCGGCGCGGTGCTCACCGAGACGCTCTTCGGGCTGCCCGGCATCGGACAGGAACTCGTCCACGCCGTCAATGTCGTCGACCTCCCTGTGGTCGTCGGCATGGTCCTGATCATCGGTTTCTTCGTGGTCATCGCCAACGCCGTCGCGGACGTGCTGTACGCGGTGGCCGACCGACGGGTGGTGCTCGCATGAGTGCGGTGGAAGCTTCCATTGAAAGCTCGGTGGACGTCCTGGTGGAGGTCACCGACCTGACGGTCGGGTTCGGATCGCTGCGTGCCGTCGACGGTCTGTCCTTCCGGCTGGAGAAGGGCGCCGCGCTGGGGCTGGTCGGCGAGTCCGGCTCCGGCAAGTCCACGGTCGCCTCGGCCCTGTTGGGGTTGCACCGCGGCACGGGGGCCGACGTGGGCGGGTCGGTGCGCGTGGCCGGCCTCGACGTCCAGGAGGCGTCCGACGCGGACCTGGGGCGGCTGCGCGGCGGCAAGGCCGCGATGGTCTTCCAGGACCCGCTGTCGTCCCTGGACCCGTACTACGCGATCGGCGACCAGATAGCCGAGGTGTACCGGGTGCACGCGCGTGTGTCGCGTCGGGCCGCACGCGCGCGTGCCGTCGAGGTCCTGGACCGGGTGGGCATCCCGGACGCGGCACGACGGTCCCGTTCGCGCCCGCACGAGTTCAGCGGCGGTATGCGTCAACGTGCCCTGATCGCCATGGCGTTGGCCTGCGAGCCGGAGCTGCTCATCGCCGACGAGCCCACGACCGCGCTCGACGTCACCGTCCAGGCCCAGATCCTCGACCTCCTGCACACGCTGCGCGAGGAGACCGGCCTGGGGCTGCTCCTCGTCACGCACGACGTGGGTGTCGCCGCCGAGAGCGTCGACGAGATCCTGGTCATGCGGCACGGACGGGCCGTCGAGCACGGACCGGTGGGCACGGTGCTGGGGGCGCCGACCGAGACGTACACCCGGGACCTGCTGGGCGCGGTCCCGCGCGTCGACGCGCGGCGTGCTCGTGCCGAGGAGTCCGCCGGGGTGCTCCCCGCGGCCTCGTCCACGGCCTTGTCCGAGACGTCGTCCGAGACGTCCTCCGAGGCGTCTCCGACGGCCCAGGAGGTCGTCCTGGAGGCCACGGGCCTGCGGCGCGAATTCGGGCGCGGGAAGCGGGCGTTCGCGGCCGTGGACGACGTCTCGCTGACCGTCCACCGGGGCGAGACCCTCGGCATCGTGGGGGAGAGCGGCAGCGGCAAGACGACGCTGGGCCGCATGCTGGTCGGGCTCCTGAAGCCGACGGCCGGCGAGATCAAGCCCGGCGGCGGGGTACGCCCCGATGTCCAGATGGTCTTCCAGGATCCCGTCTCCTCCCTCAACCCCCGCCGCAGCGTGGGCGAGTCGATCGCCGACCCGCTACGCGCGCGCGGCGAACGCGACGAGGGCCGCATCCGGGGGCGCGTACGCGAACTCCTGGAGCGTGTCGGGCTGGAAGGGGCGCACTACGACCGCTATCCGCACGAGTTCAGCGGCGGCCAGCGCCAGCGCGTGGGTATCGCGCGGGCGCTCGCGGCCGACCCGCGCGTGATCGTGTGCGACGAGCCCGTCTCCGCGCTCGACGTCACCACTCAGGCCCAGGTCGTCGCCCTGCTCGGCGAACTCCAGAGCGAACTCGGCCTCGCCCTCGTGTTCGTGGCCCACGACCTCGCCGTCGTGCGTCAGGTCAGCGACCGGGTCGCGGTGATGCGACGCGGGAGGATCGTTGAACAGGGCCCCGCCGACGAGGTCTACGACTCCCCGCAGGACCCGTACACGAAGCAGCTGCTGGCTGCCGTACCGGCCCTCGACCCGGAGGTGGCGGCCCGGCGGAGGGCGGTCCGGCGGGAGTTGGCGACCACATGAGGATCGTAGAACGATCTGGGTGCGGATCGTAGAACGATCCGCACCCGGGTGATCCCTTAGCGCGAGCGAACGCGAGCCGCACGGGAAAGTTACGACCGTTCACCCCTTTTGGTGGTGCGATGGACAACCGTCCGTCGCGCCACCGTCATGTCCGCATACGTTCGTCCCGCTGCGAGCCGCCGGGTCAACGGTGGCTCCCCACAAGGGAGATCGGGGGTGTGGTCGTGCGCATAGGACTGGTTACGGAGGGTGGCTATCCGTATGTGAGCGGTGACGCCAGACTCTGGTGCGACCGGCTCGTACGCGGGCTCGGGCAGCACGAGTTCGACGTCTACGCGCTCAGTCGCAGCGAACGCCAGGAGGACGCGGGCTGGCTCGAACTGCCGCCCCAGGTCCGGCGAGTGCGTACCGCGCCGCTGTGGAGCACCGAGGACGACGGACCGGCGCTCGGCCGCCGCGCACGCCGGCGGTTCCGCGAGCACTACGAGGAGCTGGCGGCGGTGCTGTGCGCGGGGGATGCGCCGGTGCAGGGCTCGACCGTGTCGGGCGTGCCGACACCGGGGCCGATCGGGTCGGGGTCGGCCGTGTCCGAGTCGGTTGGGCCGGAGCCGACCGGCTCCGTGCGGCTCGCGGAGTTCTCGGAGGCCGTTGCCGAAGGGCCTTCCGCGCTCTCCGGGGAGGCTTCCGCCGTTGTGGCGGACCGTTTCGCCAACGCGCTGTACGGGCTCGCGGACCTCGCCCGCGACGAGGGCGGACTCGTGTCCGCGCTGCGCTCCGAGAGCGCCGTACGTGCCCTCGAACGCGCCTGTCGTGCGCCCGGCGCACTCCGCACAGCACGCGAGGCGCGCGTACCCGACCTCCTCAGCGTCGCCGCGCACATCGAACGCGCCCTGCGCCCCCTCTCGCTCGACTGGTACGAGGACGACGCCCTCGGCTCCGTGGACCTCTGCCACGCGACGGCCGGCGGCACCGCGGCCCTCCCCGGACTGCTCGCCCGGCACTTCGCCGGCGTACCGCTGCTGGTGACCGAGTACGGCGTACAACTGCGCACCCACTACCTGGCCTCCGCGGACGCCCCGCCCGCCGTACGGGCCCTGCTCGCCGCCTTCCACGGCAGGCTGGCCGCCGAGGTGTACCGGCGGGCCGCGCTGATCACCCCGGGCAACACCCACACCCGCCGCTGGCAGGAGCGCTGCGGCGCCGACCGTGCGAAGCTCCGCACCGTCCACCCCGGCATGGAGGCGTCCCGTTTCGCGGAGGTGGGCGAGGCGCCCGACCGCGCCGACCCGGACACGCTCGTGTGGGTCGGCCGTATCGAACCCGCCAAGGACCTGATCTCCCTCCTCCACGCCTTCGCGGAGATCCGCAAGGAGGAGCCCAAGGTGCGCCTGCGGATCGTCGGCGCGCCCGCCGGCGCCGAGGGAGCGGCCTACCTGGGCCACTGCCGGGCACTGGCCGCGCAGCTGTTCCCCGACGAGGCCGAGGGCGTGCACGCGGTGGGCGACAACCCGGTGTCTTTCGAGGAGATCGGCGGCCCGGAGGCTCCCACGCTCGCCGAGGCGTACGCGTCCGGCACGGTGATCGTCCTGTCGAGCGTCGTCGAGGGCTTCCCGATCGGCCTGGTCGAAGCCATGTTCTGCGGCCGGGCGACCGTGTCCACGGACGTCGGCGCGGTCGTCGAGGTCATCGGCGGCACGGGACTCGTCGTGCCACCGCGCAATCCTCGGGCGCTCGCCGAGGCGTGCGTGACCCTGTTGCGCGACCCCGAGCGCCGTGCGCGCCTGGGCGCCGCCGCGCGCGCCCGCGCACTCGAACTGTTCACCGTCGAGCAGAACATCGCGGCATTTCACGGCATTTACCTGGAGGTCGTCTCCCACTCCCCGGTCCACCGCGTCGTCCTCGACGACACCGGCGAACCCCTCCCGTTCGCGGCCCCCGCGGAGTCCCACGTCCCCGGCCGCTGGACCGGCCGCCCCACGGCAGGCCCGGCCAAAGGATCTACGGCCGTCCCGGCCATCGGCTCCACTCCAGGCCCGGCGACCGCCCCCGCAGCCCGCGTCGTCGCTCGCGGCGGCCCGCGCTGGGCGGCGGGAGCACCGGTAGGCGCCACCACTCCGCTGCCGACGACGGAGGCGGCCCGATGAGCGGCCTCGGTGAACTCGACCGCCCCGGAACACCCGCCGGCGCGGAGGCGTGGGACGCGCAGTCGGGGGAGTGGCTCGGAGGACGGGGGGAGCCCGAGCCGGACACGGAGAAGGCGCGGGCCGACGACGACACCGATCCGCCCACCGCCTGCCCCGCCCCCGTACAGCCCCCGCACGCAACCGGCCGCAAGTCCGCCCCCGCCCGGCGCGGTGCCGCCGATCCCGTGAAGGCGTTGATGCACCGGCATCGCGAACTGTGCGAGCGGGCCGTCGACCCGCTGGAGATCGCGGCGGGCCTTGAGGCGCACGGTGTCACCGACCGGACCGCCACCCGCTTCCGGCACCGTGACGTCTTCTCGCTCGCCGAGGAGATGTACGCGCGCGTGCCCCGCGCCGACACAGCGGCCGCACACCCCGACACCGACGCCGTCACCACGCCCGCGCCCCGCGCCACCTGGGCCGTGCGCACCCTGCTGCCCGGAGTCCTCTGCGCCGCAGCCGTGACCGGCGTGCGGCTCACGGACGGTCGGGTGCGGACGGCGGTGGCCGTCGCCGGCGTCCTCGCCGTGGCGTTCGGCGTGCGCATGGCGCTCGGTCGGGGCCCACTGAGCACCCCGCCCGGCACCCCCGCGTGGCGCACCCCGCCCGGCACGCGCCTGTGGACGTACTGGTTGCTCGCCTACGCCCTCCTCGGCGACGGTCTGCTCCGCGCGGCGGACGACGGCGGCCCCGACAACCTGCCGACCGGCATCGCCGGCGGACCCTGGCCCACGGCCACCGCACCCGTCCTGGCCCTCACCCTGGCTTGTGTCCCCGCAGCCTGGTGCGCCCACCACTTCGCCGTACGCGCCCGGCGCAAGCTCGCCACCAGCCGCGGCTTGGAGGACTTCGCCGACTCCGTGCAACCGCTGCTGCTCGGCACGTTCGCCCTCTTCGTGTGCGCCCTCGTTGCCCTCCTCGCTCTCTGCGGAGCCGTCCTGGGCGAGTCCGCCGCGTATGCCCAGGGCGTCACCCTGGGCGCGCTCCTGCTGCTCGCCCGCCTCCTCTTCGTGCACGGCTTCACCCGCGCCCCGGCCCTCGCCCTGGGTGCGGCAGCCGCGACGGAGGCCACGGGCCTGGCCCTGGACCTCATCGGCCGGCTCCCCGACTGCGGCTTCCTGGCCACCCCCGTCGAAACCCTCCTGGGCTCCTGGGGGCCGGGCGGCATTCCTGCCCTGGCCTGCGGAGCCGCCGCCGTGACCCTCCTGTTCCACACCACCCGCACGCTGACCAGAGCCTCCGCGCACGCGCCGGCGGACGAGCCGCGGTGACGCCGCCATGACCTCGAACCAACCGGCCCCGTCACCCAGCCGCAGGCGCCCGGCCCCATTGCCGCGCCGGAGGCAACCGCATCACCTTGTGAAGGAGAACACCAGATGATCACCTCCCGATCCGGAGAGTCGGCCCCGGGAGCCGTCCGATGAGGGTCCTGCTGATCGGAGCCAACGGCTATCTCGGCCGGTTCGTCGCCGACCGTCTGCTCGCCGACCCGGCCGTCCAGCTCACCGCGCTCGGCCGCGGCGACGACGCCGACGTCCGCTTCGACCTCGCGTCCGGCAGTCCCGGAGCACTCACCCGCTTCCTCGACGCCGTCCACCCCGGAGTCGTCGTCAACTGCGCGGGTGCCACCAGAGGCGGCGCCCGCGAACTCACCCGCCACAACACCGTCGCCGTCGCCACCGTCTGCGAGGCGCTGCGCCGCAGCGGCTGTGGCGCCCGACTCGTGCAGATCGGCTGCGGCGCCGAGTACGGTCCCAGCCAGCCCGGTTCCTCCACCGCAGAGGACGCCGTCCCCCGCCCCGGCGGCCCGTACGGCGTCAGCAAACTCGCCGCCACCGAACTGGTCCTGGGCTCCGGTCTCGACGCCGTCGTCCTGCGCGTCTTCTCGCCCGCCGGACCCGGCACCCCGGCCGGCTCCCCGCTCGGCCGGCTCGCCGAGGCCATGCGCCGGGCCATGCAGTCCGGCGACGGCGAACTCAAGCTCGGCGGCCTCGGCGCGCAGCGCGACTTCGTCGACGTCCGGGACGTGGCCCGCGCCGTCCACGCCGCCTCGCTCTCCGCCGCGCAGGGCGTCATCAACATCGGCTCGGGCCGCGCGGTCCGGCTGCGCGACGCCGCCTCCGTCCTCGCCCGCGTCGCCGGATACGGCGGAGCGCTGCACGAACTCGACGGTCCGCCCGGACCGCTGCGGGCCGCCATCGGCCACCCCCGCAACGACCCCGACCACGCGGCCCCGGTCGCGTACCCGTACCCGGACGGCTGCGGCAGCTGGCAGCAGGCCGATGTGCGCACCGCGCGCGACCGGCTCGGCTGGCGGCCCCGGATCAATCTGGAGGAGTCCCTCGCCGACATCTGGATGGAGGCGGCGTGCCGCATCTGACCAGCACGACCCAGGGCATCGCGACCACCGGTGTCCGGACCGGCTTCGGCATCCCCGGCTACGCACACCCCCTCGTCGCACCGGCCGAGTGGGGCGAACTCACCCGCCCCGGAACCCCCTTGCACTGGGTCGTGCTCAACGTCTCCTCCGGCCCGGGGGCGCGTCCCGACCCTCACTGCCTGGAAGCGGCCGGCCGGCTGCGCAACATGGGCATCCGCGTGCTCGGCCACCTGGACGCCGCGTACGGCGCCCGCGCCTTCGGCGAACTGATCTCCGAAGCGCACCGCTATCTCGACTGGTACCGGACCGACGGCTTCCTCCTGGACCGCTGCCCCATCGGAGGCACCGCGCTCCCCGAGGTCCGCCGCACCGTCACCACGCTCCGCGAGATCCGCGACGGCGCTCACGTCGTCCTGGGGCACGGCACCCACCCGCACCCCGGATACGCCGAGTTCGCCGACCAGTTGGTGACCTTCTCCGGTCCGTGGAGCGACTACCGCTGGTCCCAGGTGGCCGAGTGGACCGCCGACCACCCGCCCGAACGCTTCTGCCACTTCGTGCACAGCGTCCCGCTCGGCCATCTCGACGAAGCGCTGCGCATCGCCCGCTGGCAGGGCGCCTCGACCATCTACTTCACCGACCGCACCGATCGCGGGGGCCGCACCGATCCCTGGGAGACCATGCCCGGCTACTGGGACGAGATCGTCTCGCGGATCGGAACGGGTGTCTCGGAATGAAGAGGGGCATGGCAGTGTTACGGGGAGAACAACTGTAGTGATTGACCGACCAACGGAGACCCCGTGTCGCTGCCACCCCTGGTCGAGCCGGCTGCCGAGCTCACCGTAGACGAGGTCCGCAGGTACTCCCGCCACCTGATCATCCCCGACGTGGGCATGGACGGGCAGAAGCGGCTGAAGAACGCCAAGGTGCTCTGTGTGGGCGCCGGCGGTCTGGGTTCGCCCGCGCTGATGTACCTGGCCGCGGCGGGCGTGGGCACGCTCGGCATCGTGGAGTTCGACGAGGTCGACGAGTCGAACCTGCAGCGCCAGATCATCCACAGCCAGGCCGACATCGGCCGCTCCAAGGCGGAGTCGGCGCGCGACTCCGTGCTGGGCATCAACCCGTACGTGAACGTGGTCCTGCACGAAGAGCGGCTCGAAGCCGAGAACGTGATGGACATCTTCAGCCAGTACGACCTGATCGTCGACGGCACGGACAACTTCGCGACCCGCTACCTGGTCAACGACGCCGCCGTCCTGCTGAACAAGCCGTACGTGTGGGGTTCGATCTACCGCTTCGACGGCCAGGCCTCCGTGTTCTGGTCCGAGCACGGCCCCTGCTACCGCTGCCTCTACCCGGAGCCCCCGCCCCCCGGCATGGTCCCCTCCTGCGCCGAGGGCGGCGTCCTGGGCGTGCTGTGCGCGTCCATCGGCTCGATCCAGGTCACCGAGGCGATCAAGGTCCTCACCGGTGTCGGCGACCCGCTCGTCGGACGCCTGATGATCTACGACGCCCTGGAGATGCAGTACCGCCAGGTCAAGGTCCGCAAGGACCCCAACTGCGCGGTCTGCGGCGACAACCCGACCGTCACCGAGCTCATCGACTACGAGGCCTTCTGCGGCGTCGTCTCCGAGGAGGCCCAGGAGGCGGCCGCCGGTTCGACGATCACTCCCAAGCAGCTCAAGGAGTGGATCGACGACGGCGAGAACATCGAGATCATCGACGTCCGCGAGGTCAACGAGTACGAGATCGTCTCGATCCCGGGCGCCAAGCTGATCCCCAAGAACGAGTTCCTCATGGGCACCGCCCTGGAGACCCTTCCGCAGGACAAGAAGATCGTCCTGCACTGCAAGACGGGTGTCCGCAGTGCGGAAGTCCTCGCCGTCCTCAAGTCGGCCGGTTTCGCGGACGCGGTCCACGTCGGCGGCGGCGTGATCGGCTGGGTCAACCAGATCGAGCCCGACAAGCCGGTCTACTAGGCACACGCCTTCCCGGGAGGGGCTCGGCACCACGGGTGCCGGGCCCCTTTCCGCTGTCCGGGCGGGCGTGGACGCTACGAGGCGCAGACCTTGCCGTCCTTGGGCACCGTCCCCTTCAGCAGATACGCGTCCACCGTCGAGTCGACACAGTCGCTCCCACTGCCGTACGCGCCATGACCCTCGCCCTTCCAGGTCAGCTCCACACCGACGCCCTTGCCCAGCTCGTCGACCATCTTGCGGGCACCCTCGTACGGCGTCGCCGGGTCCCCGGTGTTGCCGACCACCAGAATCGGCGCCGCACCGGGCGCGCTGACCTCCGGGGTGTCGTACTGCCCGGTCACCGGCCAGTCGTGACACCACCCGGCCGTGTCCCAGCCCAGGAAGTCGCCGAACACGGGGGAGACCTTCTCGAACTCCGGCAGCAGCTTCTGCGTCTGCTCGGGCGTCGGCCGCTGCTTGTCGTCCAAACACGATATGACCCGTTGTGAATGCGTCGTCGTGCCGTAGTGCCCCGCGCTGTCACGGTCGTTGTAGCCGTCGGCGAGCGCCAGCAGTTCCGAGCCGTCGCCCTCCTTCGCGGAGTCCAGGGCGCTGGTCAGCGTGGGCCAGCTCTGCTTGCTGTACAGCGGAAGGACGATGCCGGTCAGTGCGAGCGTCTGCGTCAGCTTGCGTCCCGTCGAGGTCGCCAGCGGTTTGGCGTCGATCTGCTTCAGCAGGGCCGCGATCTTCTTCGAGCCCTGCGCGGGGTCCTGTCCCGTCGACTTGAGGTAGTCGTCCAGGGCGCGCTGGAAGCCCCGGGTCTGGTTCAGGGCGTGGCCCACCGAGTCGGCGCTCGGGTCGACGACCGCGTCCAGGATCAGCCGCCCCACCTTCGTCGGGAACAAGTGGGCGTAGACACCGCCGAGTTCGGTGCCGTACGAGATGCCGAAGTAATGCATCTTCGCGTCGCCCAGGACCTGGCGCATCAGGTCCATGTCGCGGGCCGTGTCGGTCGTGGACACGTGCGCCATCAGTCTTCCGGCGGCCTTCTCGCAGCCCTTGCCGAAGTCGCTGGCGTCCTGGAAGTACGCCTTCTCCTCGGCCGGTGTGTCCGGTGTGGCGTCCACGTCCTCGGCGGCCTGGATCGCCTTGTCGCTGCGGCAGCGGACACCCTCGCTGGCGGCGACCCCACGCGGGTCCCAGCTCACCAGGTCGTAGCGCTCGTGCAGCGCGGAGACGGTGGCGGAGTACGCCGGCATGTAGTCCACGCCCGAGCCGCCGGGGCCGCCGAAGTTGAACAGCAGCGAGCCGATGCGGTCGCCGCCGGTCGCCTTCGAGCGGATCAGCGCGAGCCCGATCGTGGTGCCGTCCGGCTTCGCCCAGTCCAGCGGCACCTTGAGCGTCGCGCACTGCCAGTCGCTGCTCGGCGCGGCCGAGTCGCCGGTGGCCTTGCAGCGCCCCCAGCCGAGCTTCTGCGCGGTCAGCGACGCGGGCAGCGCGGCCGTGGTGGACGTGGAAGAGGACGAGTCGGCCGCGGACGGCTTGGCGTCCCCCGCGCCGTCCTTGCCGTCGTCGGACGAGCCGCCGCTACAGCCGGCCGTCAGCAGTGCGGCGGCGGCCAATAGGGCCGTCCACCGTGCGAATCGCGCCATGTGCATTCCCCCCTCGCAGGCCGTCCGCGTCACGCCGCGGATGGCGGTCAGGCCATAGTAGGCGGCGCGCGCCGAGCCCGTGACGGCCTGTGGATAACCATTTGACCTGCGAGTTTGCCCGGATTTCGAGAGTGGGCTCAGGAGCAGACGGTGCCCGCCGCAGGCACTTTTCCGTTCAGCAGATAGCCGTTCACCGCGCTTTGCACGCACTTGTTCCTGCTGTCGTACGCCCCGTGCCCCTGGCCCTTGTACGTCAGCTCGACCGCGACGCCCTTGCCCAGCGCGTCCACCATCTTCCGCGCGCCCTCGTACGGCGTGGCCGGGTCGCCGGTGTTGCCCACGACGAGGACCGGCGCCGAACCGGCCGCGCTCACGTCGGGATGGTCGGCGGCGCCCGGCACGGCCCAGTCGGTGCAGCTGACCATGCCCCAGGCCAGGAAGTCCCCGAACAGGGGAGAGGCGGCCCGGAACTCGGGCAGCTTCTGTTCCACGTAGTCGGCCGTGTAACGCGGCTTGTCGTCGGCGCAGTTGATGGCGACGTTCGCCGCGGTGATGTTGCTGTACTCGCCGTTCTCGCTGCGCCCGTTCATCGAGTCCGACAGCGCCATGAGGACCTTGCCGTCACCGCTGTAGGCCTGTTCGAGCCCTTCGGTGAGGTACTCCCAGAAGTCCTTGGAGTACAGCGCCTGCGCGATGCCGTTGGTCGCGGCGGTCTGGGTCAACTGGCGGGGGAAGATGCCCGGGATCGGCTTGCTGTCGAGGCTCTTGAGCAGCTTCGCGATGCGGTCTTTGACGTCCTGCGCGGTGTCGCCGATCGGGCAGTCGGTGGTCTTCGACGTGCAGTCGTCGGCGAAGTTGTCGAGCGCCAGCTGGAAGCCCTTGGCCTGTCCCAGGGAGCCCTGCTCGGAGTTCTGGGTGGGGTCGACGACCGCGTCGAACACTGCACGGCCGACGTGCTTGGGGAACAAGTGGGCGTAGACACCGCCCAGTTCGGTGCCGTAGGAGATGCCGAAGTAGTGGAGCTTGTCGTCGCCGAGGACCTGGCGCATCAGGTCCATGTCGCGGGCCGCGTCGGTGGTGCGCACCTGGGGGAGCATCTGCTTGGAGTTCTTCTCGCAGGCCGCGTTGAACTGCTTGGTGTTGGCCAGGAGCTTGGTGCGTTCGGCCGCGTCGTCCGGTGTGGCGTCCTGCTGGAAGTACTCGTCGAGCTGGGAGTCGCTCTCGCACTTGACGCCGGCGCTGCGGCCGACTCCGCGCGGGTCGAAGCTCACCAGGTCGTAGCGGGTGCGCAGGGTCGCGTAGTCCTCGCCGAACGCGGGCAGTGTGGTGACGCCCGAGCCGCCGGGGCCGCCGAAGTTGAAGACGAGCGACCCGATCCGCTTGTCCGCGGCACCACTGGTCTTCGCCCGGATCAGCGCGAGCCCGATGGTGTCGCCCTTGGGCTTGCTCCAGTCGAGCGGCGCCTTCATGGTGGCGCACTGCCACTTGTCGCCGTTCCGCAGCGGCGACGGCGCGGCGCCGCCGCCCTCCGACTCGGACGGGGCCGGGCAGTCCTTCCAGCTCAGCTTCTGGGCCGTCGGATCCTCGTCCTTGGAGTCGCCGCTGCAGGCCGCCAGGGTGGCGGACAGGAGGACGACGGTGGCGGTCAGGGCAGCGGCACGCAGCCGGGAGGGGTTCGGCATGATCCCATCCTGGAGTCGTACCCGGCGGGGCGCTCGGGGCACGGGCCGTACGAGGTACGCACGCACGCGTGCCCCACGCCCGTCCGCGCACGCGCTCCACAGGGAGCGCCCGTCTGCGTGCGTGCTCTACAAGGAGCCCTTGCGGGACAGGTGGTTGAAGAACAGCCAGCCCGGCAGCACCGGAATCCACAGCGTCAGCAGCCGGTACAGCAGCACCGCCGGAGCCGCGACCTCCTTGGGCAGGCCGACGGCGATCAGACCGAGCGTCAGGCTCGCCTCGACCGCCCCCACACCGCCCGGAGTGGGGGCCGCGGAACCGAGCGCGTTGCCCGCGAGGAAGACGACGGCGACGCTGGCCAGGCTGAGCGACGTCGACTGATCGCCGAACGCCCGGATCGACGCGTCCAGGCACATCACGAAGCAGGCCGTCAGCAGCAGCATGCCGCCGATGCCGGTGACCAGCTTCTGCGGCCGCTGCAGGACGTCGAGCATGCGCGGGATGACACCCGCGAACAACGACCGCACGCGCGTGACGAGGAACTTCCGCAGGAACGGCACCGAGGTCACCACGAGCACGAGCACCGCCACCGTCAACAGCCCGGCGATGACCGTCCTGGACGGCGACAGCGACGGCGTCTTCTCGGTGCCGGTCAGATAGCCGAAGGACAGCAGCATCAGGATGTGACAGCCCAGGCCGAACAGCTGCGACGCGCCGACACTCGCCACCGCGAGCCCCGGCCGCACCCCGGCACGCTGCAGGAAGCGGGTGTTCAGCGCGACACCGCCGACCGCGGCCGGGGCCACGATCTTCACGAAAGACCCGGCGACCTGCGCCGCCACGGCCCGCAGGAACGGCACACGCTCCGGCACGAACCCCAGGAGGGCCATCGCCGCAGCGAAGTAGCTCAGCGCCGAGAACAGCACGGCCGCGGCCACCCAGCCCCACTGGGCGTTGGCGACGAGCGGCCCGAACTCGATGTGCGTGAGCTGCGTCAGCAGGAAGTACGCGCCGATCGCACCCGCGATGAAACTGATCAGCGTCCGTGGCCGCACCCGCTCCAGGCGGGCCGGTTCGACCGGCGCCTGCGGCCTGATCAACAACACCTGGTGGCGGATCTGGGTGAGCAGATCCTCCTCGCGCGCCTCGTCCAGGGCATCGTCGATGGCCCGCTTCTCGGCCCGCTGCTCCGCCCGTACGGCCTTCTTGTCGGGCTTCTCGAGTACGGGTGCCGAGCCACTCTCCGCGTTCGCCTCCGCGTGCGCCAGCCTGGTCTGCCGGGACGCCTCCAGGATCGCCTCACGCTCCCGCTGGGCCCGCTCCCGGGACAGCCGGCGCAGTGTCGCGCGCGTGGAGCGCGACAGCGCGATGGGCTGGAGCATCGGCAGACAGTCGGCCACGGCGTCGGGGCCGAGTACACCGACCGCCGACGCCACCGCGCGCTCGGCGCCCACCCGCAGCGCGAGCGTCGTCACCAACTGGGCGACGTCCATGCGCAGCAGCAGTTCACCGGCCGCGATCTCGCCGCCGCGCAGGTCGGTCAGGATCACTTTGCCGGAACGATCCACCAGAATCGCGTCACCGGCGAGCCTGCGGTGGGCGATGCGCCGTGACTGCAACGCCTGTACCTGATGCCAGGTCAGGCGCAGCAGATCGTCGGTGATCTCCTCGTCCGCGAGCGAGTCGAGCGTGCGCCCGCCGGTGTGCTCGTAGACGAGCATGACGGCGTCGGGGCCGAGTTCCGAGGTCGCGATCAGCTTGGGGGCGTTGGCCCCGGCCGCGATCGCCGCGTAGGCGAGCAGGGCCTCCTGCTCCAGCGCCTGGCGCAGCGACTGGAGGCTGCTGCGGGTCGCGAAGCCGCGCAGCGTCAGATTGCGCCACGCGCGGTAGAAGAACCCCTGTGCCTGCTGTTCCCGGTCGACCACGGTGACGTCCAGCGGCGGACCGTCCTCCAGGCTGACGAAGTAGCGTCGGCCGCGATCGCCGTTCTCGGTGTCCACGGCCTCCTCGCGGGCCGCGCCCACCGGGTGGAAGCCGACCGTCCGCAGGCCCGCCATCAGCGTCCGCCCGGTGGGACGGACGTTCGGGGAGCCCACCGCGTACAGCGTCCCGTAGGCCACGGTCCAGCCGATCAGCACCGTCAGGATGATCGAGAACGGAGTCGTGTACCCGGTGACCAGCATCGAGAAGGCGTCCAGCAGCAGCACGATCCACAGCACCGAGCGCCAGCGCGGCCTGCGGGACATGCCTACGGCCGTCATATAGGCGATGACGGGCGCCAGGTAGCCGTGCACCGGGTCGGTCAGCGCGTGGATGTCACCGGGGGAGGGCTGGGTGAGCGCCTCCTGGATGGACCCCGGGGCCGCTTTGGCGACCCACAGGTCCGTGGCGAGTGTCACTCCGTGCGCGAGGACCGCGGCGAGCACACCGTCGGCGATGCGCAGTCCGTCGCGCTTGATCAGCCGCTCGATCGCGAAGGCGACCGGCACCAGCAGAATGGCGATGCTGGAGGCCAGCCCCGCGAGCTTGATCAGCAGGTCGGGTGCCTGGCCGGTGCCCTTGTTGATGTCCTGTTCGAGCCCCGAGGTCGTGCCGTGCGCGAACGCGGCGATCGCGAGCAGTACGACGATCGCAAGAAAGCCCACCAGGAGGCGCATGAGATCGGAAGGGCGGTGCACGCGCGCGGGGAGCAGCGGTTCGTCGCCCTCGACCTCTTCGGCGTGCGTGTCGTCGCAGTCGTCGAGGCCGGGAGTGGGGTCGGGCGTGGGCGCCTCGGCGGGATCCTCCGAGGGGCCCTGCTCGTGCTTGTCGGCGGTGTCCGGGCGCGACGCAGCGTCAGAGGTGCCCTCCGCGTCTTCGGGGTGCACACCCTGCTGCTTCATCGTCTCTTCTTGATCTCGTATCACCTGTCACCGCCCGCACGATGGTGGCATGCCCCACCGACACACGGGGGCATCAGGGTGCAAATGCGGGGGCGCACAGTCTGCCCCAAGCGGCGCTTCGGGGCGAGGGATACGCACAGTCGCCAGCGCGTCGCACTGTCGGTGGCGTGCGGCAGGATGGGGCGGATGAGCGAGCAGAGCCTTCCGGACGACACCGCGCCGGAGCACGAGGACGCGCTGCCCGAGTACGCGGAGCGGGTCCTCGACGTGGCCGAACGCATTCCGCACGGACGCGTCATGACCTACGGCGACGTCGCCGAATGGCTGGAGCAGGGCGGGCCGCGCCAGGTCGGCCGGGTGATGGCCCTCTATGGAGGAGCCGTCGAGTGGTGGCGGGTCGTCCGCGCGGACGGCGTGCTGCTTCCCGGCCACGAACTGGAGGCCCTCGCCCACTACCGCGAGGAGGGCACCCCGCTGAAGGAGGCGAGCAGGGCCGCCGAGGGCCACCTGCCGCGCCTCGACATGAAACGGGCGCGATGGGACGGCGGCGAGCGCGCGGACGGTCACACCTGACAGCTTCCGCCATCGGACCCGCCCCGGTGCGACCTGTGGCCCGTACGGGGGAAACGAGGCACGTCCGTGGCATGCCGTACGTTCGAGGGGCGAGGGACACACGGGTCGTGAGAGCCGAGGGGGAAGAAGCAGAAGTCCCGCTCCCGTACGACCCGTCGGCGTAGCGTCGGCTGCGCGCGTCCCCCTCACCCCGCTGCCACCGACCTCGACGCGCGGCAGCCTGCCAACCAGTACACCCACCAGGACCGGCGAACCACGTGAGCTCCTCTTCCTCCACCAGGCGCCTGTCGCACCCCCAGGTGCGACAGGGGAACCGTGGCGCTTACCGACTGGTGCGTACCCCGCCGACCCGGCCGGCTCCCCCTCACCTGGACGCGCCACAGCGCTCGGTGGTTGACCACCAGGCCGGTCCGCTGCTCGTCCTCGCAGGTCCCGGCACCGGCAAGACCACCACACTCGTGGAGTCCGTCGCGGCCCGGATCGCCCGGGGAGGTGACCCCGCGCGGATCCTCGTGCTGACGTTCAGCCGCAAGGCCGCCGTCGAACTGCGCGACCGCATGGCACTGCGCATCGGCGCCGCCCGCGCACCCCGGGCCACCACCTTCCACTCGTTCTGCTACGCCCTGGTCCGCGCCCACCAGGACAGCGAACTGTTCGTCGAGCCGCTACGACTTCTGTCCGGCCCCGAACAGGACGTCGCCGTACGCGAACTGCTCGCCGGCCAGCCCGACCTGGAGCGGCTCGGCCTCGCGCACGTGCGCTGGCCGGACGAGCTGCGGGCCTGCCTGACCACCCGGGGCTTCGCCGACGAGGTCCGCGCGGTCCTCGCCCGCAGCCGCGAACTCGGCCTGGACCCCGCCGCCCTGGACGCCTTCGCCCGCCGCATCGGCCGCCCCGACTGGCGGGCGGCCGCCGCCTTCCTCGCCGAGTACCTCGACGTACTCGACCTCCAAGGAGTGCTCGACTACGCGGAACTGGTCCACCGCGCGGTGCTCCTCGCCCACCGCCCCGAGGCCGCCGAACGGCTCGCCGCCCAGTACGACGCCGTGTTCGTCGACGAGTACCAGGACACCGACCCGGCCCAGGTACGACTGCTGCACGCCCTCGCCGGCGGTGGCCGCACCCTCGTCGCCTTCGGCGACCCCGACCAGTCGATCTACACGTTCCGGGGCGCCGACGTGAACGGCATCCTGGACTTCCCGAGCGCCTTCCCGCGCGCGGACGGCCGCTCCGCCCCCGTAGAGGTGCTCCGGACCTCCCGCCGCTCGGGCGCCACCCTGCTGACCGCCACCCGCCTGCTCACCCAGCGCATGCCCCTGACCCGGCTCCCGGCCCAGAAGGTGCGCGCCCACCGCGAGCTGTCCCCGGTGCGCGACGGCGGACGCGTCGAGGTGTACACGTACCCGACCCCCGGCACGGAGCTGGACAACATCGCCGACATCCTCCGCAGGGCACACCTGGAGGACGGCGTCCCCTGGAGCGACATGGCCGTCCTGGTGCGCGCCGGCTCCCGGACGATCCCCACGGTCCGCCGCGCTCTCACGGCGGCCGGCGTCCCCCTGGACATCGACGGCGACGACCTGCCCCTGCGCCACGAACCGGCGGTGGCTCCTCTGCTGACGGCGTTGCGGGCGGTGGCGGTCGCGGAGGCGTCCGGGGGCGCCCCGGCCGAAGCGGACGACTCCGATCCGGACGTGTCCGACGAGAACCCCACGGACACCGTCCCCGAGGAGCCCGCCCCGGTCACCTGGCTCGACACCGAGACCGCTCTCACCCTGCTCGCCTCCCCCCTCGCCGCCATGGACGCCGCCGACCTGCGCCGCCTGGGCCGGGCGCTGCGGGAGGAGGAGCGGGCCGGTGGCAATCCCGTTCCGCCGCCCTCCGACGTGCTGCTCGCGCGGGCGCTCGCCGAGCCGGAGCGGATGGTCTCGCACGACCCCACGTACGCGCGGGGAGCCCAGCGCCTGGGCGCGCTGCTGCGCAAGGCACGGGAGCGCCTGGCGGGCGGCGGTACGGCCGAGGAGGCGCTGTGGGACCTCTGGCAGGGCACTCCCTGGCCCGGGCGCCTGGAGCGGGCCACCCTGCGCGGCGGTGCGGCGGGGCGCAACGCGGACCGGGACCTGGACGCCGTCTGCGCGCTGTTCGCGACCGCGGCCCGCGCGGAGGAGCGCACCGGGGGCCGGGGCGCCCTCAACTTCCTGGAGGAGATCGACGCCGAGGACATCGCCGCCGACACCCTCACGCGGCGTGCCGTACGCCCCGACGCCGTACGACTGATGACCGCGCACCGGTCCAAGGGCCTGGAGTGGCGCGTGGTCGTCGTGGCCGGTGTTCAGGAGGGCCTGTGGCCGGACCTGCGCCGCCGCGGCTCACTCCTGGAGGCCGACCGCATCGGCCGCGACGGACTCGCCGAACCGCTCACTCCGGGAGCCCTGCTCGCCGAGGAACGCCGCCTGTTCTACGTCGCCGCCACGCGCGCGCGTGAGCGACTCGTCGTCACCGCGGTGAAGGCACCCGCCGACGACGGCGACCAGCCGTCCCGCTTCCTCACCGAACTCGGCGTCGAGCCCAAGGACGTCACCGGCCGCCCCCGCCGACCGCTGTCCGTCGCCGCACTGGTCGCCGAGCTGCGCGCCACGACCGTCGACCCGCGCGTGTCCGACACCCTCAGGGAAGCCGCCGCGCGGAGGCTGGCCCGGCTGGCCGCGCTCGCCGACGAGGACGGCCGCCCGCTGGTCCCGTCGGCGCATCCGTACCGTTGGTGGGGCATGTTCGAGCCGACCGAGAGCAAGGTGCCGCTGCGCGACCGCGACCAGCCCGTCGTGCTCTCCGGAAGCGCCCTCGACCAGCTCGCCAACACCTGCGCCCTGCAATGGTTCCTGGGCCGCGAGGTGAAGGCCGACGCCCCCGCGACCGCGGCCCAGGGCTTCGGGAACGTGGTGCACGTCCTCGCCGACGAGGTCGCCTCCGGACGCACCCCCGCCGACCTGGCCGTCCTCATGGAGCGCCTCGACACCGTGTGGAACGCGCTCGCCTTCGACGCGCCCTGGAAGTCGGCACAGGAGAAGGACAACGCGCGCGTGGCGCTCGAACGCTTCCTGAAGTGGCACGTCGACTCCAACAGCCTCCGCGCCGGCCGCACCCCGGTCGCCAGCGAGCACGACTTCGACGTCACCCTCGAAGCGGGTGACTACGAGGTGCGCATCCGCGGTTCCATGGACCGCGTCGAGACGGACCGCGACGGGCGCGCCTACGTCGTCGACTTCAAGACCGGCAAACAGACGCCCACCGCCCGCGAGGTGGAACGCCACCCCCAGCTCGCCGTCTACCAGCTCGCCGTCCAGGAAGGCGCCGTGGACGACGCCTTCGACGGAGTGCGCCCCGAGCCGGGCGGCGCCGAACTCGTCCAGCTGCGGCAGGGCGCCGCCGTACGGGACGGCGGCGAGACCCTGCCCAAGGTGCAGGCCCAGGAGCCCCTGGAGGGGGAGTGGGCCGGTGAACTGCTGGCCACGGCCGCGGGCAAGGTCCTCGACGAACGGTTCACGCCGAAGACCGGCCAGCACTGTACGCACTGCGCGTTCCGGGCCTCGTGCAGCGCGCGGCCCGAGGGGCGGCACGTGGTCGAGTAGCGCGCGTGACACATCGCACCACATGTGCTGACCTGCGCTTCTTCTTCCCCCGAGGGCGATTGGTCCTCGACTGTCAGTGGCCGCCGCTAGCCTCTCCGACATGCCCGCCCGTATCACCGATCCCGATCAGCTCAAGGAGCTCCTCGGCATCCCCTTCACCCCGGAGCAGACGGCCTGCATCATCGCGCCGCCCGCCCCGCAGGTGATCGTGGCCGGAGCCGGGTCGGGCAAGACGACGGTGATGGCGGCCCGCGTGGTGTGGCTGGTCGGCACCGGCCAGGTCGCCCCCGAACAGGTCCTCGGCCTGACCTTCACCAACAAGGCCGCCGGTGAACTCGCCGAGCGCGTCCGCAAGGCGCTCATCAAGGCGGGCGTCACCGACCCCGACGTCATCGACCCGGACAACCCCCCGGGCGAGCCGGTGATCTCGACGTACCACGCCTTCGCGGGCCGTCTCCTGACCGACCACGGCCTGCGCATCGGCCTCGAACCGACGTCCCGCCTGCTCGCCGACGCCACCCGCTTCCAGCTCGCCGCGCGCGTACTGCGCGAAGCCCCGGGCCCCTATCCGGCGCTCACCCGCTCGTTCCCGGACCTCGTCAGCGACCTCCTCACCCTCGACGCCGAGCTTGCCGAACACCTCGTACGGCCCGAGGAGTTGCGCGCGTACGACGCCGAGTTGCTGAGTGACCTGGAGGGCCGCAGACTCGGCAACGCCGAGCTCCGCAAGGTCCCCGAGGCGGCTGCCGCCCGGCGTGAACTCACCGAACTGGTGAGCCGCTACCGGGCCGCCAAGCGTGAGCGCGATCTGCTCGACTTCGGCGACCAGATCGCCCTGTCCGCGACCCTGGCGCGCACCCGCCCCGAGGTCGGCGAGATCCTGCGCGACGAGTTCCGGGTGGTGCTGCTCGACGAGTACCAGGACACCTCGGTCGCCCAACGCATCCTCCTGGCGGGCCTGTTCGGCTCCGGCACGGGCCACCCGGTGACCGCCGTCGGCGACCCCTGCCAGGCGATCTACGGCTGGCGCGGCGCGTCCGTCGCCAACCTCGACGACTTCCCCGAGCACTTCGCGCACGCCGACGGCCGCCTCGCCGCCCGCCAGTCGCTCAGCGAGAACCGCCGCAGCGGCGGCCGACTCCTCGACCTCGCCAACGGCCTCGCGGAACCCCTGCGCGCCATGCACGCGGGCGTGGAGGCCCTCCGCCCGGCCCCGGGCGCCGAGCGCGACGGCATGGTGCGCTGCGCCCTGCTGCCCACCCACGCCGAGGAGATCGACTGGCTCGCCGACTCCGTCGCCCACCTCGTACGGACCGGGAAGGCACCCGGCGAGATCGCCGTCCTGTGCCGCACGGCCACCGACTTCGCCGAGATCCAGGGCGCCCTGGTGGCCCGCGACATCCCGGTCGAGGTGGTCGGCCTCTCCGGGCTGCTGCACCTGCCCGAGGTCGCCGACCTCGTCGCCGTCTGCGAAGTCCTCCAGGACCCCGGCGCCAACGCCTCCCTGGTCCGGCTGCTGACCGGCCCGCGCTGGCGCATCGGCCCCCGCGACCTCGCCCTCCTGGGACGACGCGCCCGACTCCTCGTGGCCCACGCGCGCGTGGGGGCCGACGAGGACCCGGACCGCAGGCTCGCCGCAGCCGTCGAGGGGGTCGACCCCTCCGAGGTGATATCGCTCGCCGACGCCCTCGACACGTTCCTGGAGACACCCCTCTACGGCTCCGACGGCAGAGGGGACGACGACGGGCTGCCCTTCTCACCGGACGCGCGCGTGCGCTTCGCCCGCCTCGCCACCGAACTGCGCGACCTGCGCCGCTCCCTGTCCGACCCCCTGATGGACGTCCTGCACCGCGTCCTGGCCGTCACCGGCCTGGAGGTCGAACTCGCGGCGTCCCCGCACGCCCTGGCCGCCCGTCGCCGCGAGACCCTGTCGAACTTCCTGGACGTCGCCGCCTCCTTCGCCGCGGGCGACGGCGAGGCCACCCTGCTCGCCTTCCTCGGCTTCCTGCGCACCGCCGCCCAGTACGAGAAGGGCCTCGACAACGCCCTCCCCGGCGGCGAGAACACCGTCAAGGTCCTCACCGCGCACAAGTCCAAGGGCCTGGAGTGGGACGTCGTGGCCGTCCCCGGCCTGGTCACCGGGACCTTTCCCAGCAGCCAGGGCCGCGAGAAATGGACCGCCCAGGGCAAGGTCCTCCCGCACGCGCTGCGCGGCGACACCGCCACCCTGCCCGGCGTCGCCTCCTGGGACTCCAAAGGCATGAAGGCCTTCCACGAGGCCATGAAGGACCACCAGAGCACCGAGGAACTCCGCCTCGGCTACGTGACCTTCACCCGCCCCCGCTCCCTGCTGCTCGGCTCCGGCCACTGGTGGGGTCCCACCCAGAAGAAACGCCGAGGACCGTCCGACTTCCTCCAGGCCCTCCACGACCACTCCGCGGCCGGGTACGGCGAGATCGAGGCCTGGGCGGACGAACCCGAGGAGGGCGAGGAGAACCCCGTCCTGCAGACGGCCACCGCCGACCAGGCCTGGCCACTGCCGTTGGACGACAGGGCGATGGCCCACCGTCACAAGGCCGCCAAGATGGTCATGGACCACCTGGAGCGCCTCGCCTCCCACGACGAGAGCCACCCCGCGGCCACCCACGACCCGGACGCGCACGACGACCCGGACTGGCCCCCGCCGCCGGAGGACGACGAGCCGCCCTACGACGAGCCTCCGTACGAGGAAACCCCCCTCGATGCCGAAGACGGCCTCCCGGAGGACGACCCCGCCGACTGGGACGCCTGGACCACGGACCGCCCGACCGTCCCGCACCAGGCGACGGCACCGCACCCGGACGAACACCCCAGCGCGCCGGAGGGCGTCCGCCCGCACCCGGCGGAACCGCCCGGCACCCGCCTCACCCCCGAGGAAGCCCGAGCCATCGCCTCCTGGGACCGCGACCTCGACGCGCTCACAGGTGAACTCCTGCGCGCCCGCCGGGGTGTCACCGATGTCCCCCTGCCGGCCTCCCTGACCGCCACCCAGCTGCTGCACCTGGCCGCCGACCCGGACGGGCTCGCGCAGGAACTCGCGCGCCCCATGCCACGCCCTCCGCAACCCGCCGCACGTCGGGGCACCCGCTTTCACGCCTGGGTGGAATCACGCTTCGAGGAGCTGACCCTGCCCATGCTGGAGCCGGAGGAACTGCCCGGCAGCGAGGCCGAGATCGCCGACGAACGCGATCTGGAAGCACTCAAGGACGCCTTCGAGCGCACCGAGTACGCCCGGCGCACGCCCTACCGCGTCGAGACCCCCTTCCAGCTCTCGATCGCCGGCCGCGTCGTACGGGGCCGTATCGACGCCGTCTACAAGCAGGGCGACGGCGACGGGGCGACGTACGAGATCCTCGACTGGAAGACCAGCAGCACCCGGACCGCCGACCCGCTCCAGCTCGCGATCTACAGACTTGCCTGGGCCGAGCAACAGGGCGTGCCGCTGGAGGCGGTCACGGCCGCGTTCCTGTACGTGCGCGGCGGCGAGGTCGTCCGGCCGAAGGGCCTCCCGGACCGGGCCGCACTGGAGCGACTGCTGCTGGAGGAGCCGAGCGCGCAGGGGGAGTAGCCGGCCGCGCAAGCAAACTGTGAGGAACCGCCCACCGAGGATGTCAGTGCGGGCCGATAGGCTCGTGACCATGAGCCACACCGTTGACAGTGCCGTCAGCGCGGTCCGCACGTACATCGAGCAGCACCGCGCAGCCTTCCTCGACGACCTCGCCGAGTGGCTGCGCATCCCCTCCGTGTCGGCGCAGCCCGAGCACGCGCCCGACGTCCGGCGCAGCGCGGACTGGCTCGCCGCCGCCCTCCGGGAGACCGGCTTCCCGACCGTCGAGGTCTGGCCGACCCCGGGCGCACCGGCCGTCTTCGCCGAGTGGCCCTCCGACGACCCCGAGGCGCCCACGGTCCTCGTCTACGGCCATCACGACGTACAGCCCGCCGCCCGCGAGGACGGCTGGGACAGCGAGCCCTTCGAGCCCGTCGTCCGCGGAAACCGCCTCTACGCGCGCGGGGCCGCCGACGACAAGGGCCAGGTGTTCTTCCACACACTCGGCGTCCGCGCCCACCTCGCCGCCGCCGGCCGCACCACCCCTGCCGTGCACCTGAAGCTGCTCGTCGAGGGCGAGGAGGAGTCCGGCTCCCCGCACTTCCGGGCACTGGTCGAGGAGCGCGCCGACCGGCTCACCGCCGACGCCGTGATCGTCTCCGACACCGGCATGTGGTCCGAGGACACCCCCACGGTGTGCACCGGCATGCGCGGCCTCGCGGAGTGCGAGATCCGGCTGCACGGCCCCGACCAGGACATCCATTCCGGCTCCTTCGGCGGCGCCGTGCCCAACCCGGCGACCGCCGCCGCCCGCCTGGTCGCCGCGCTGCACGACGAGCACGCACGCGTGACGGTCCCCGGCTTCTACGACGGCATCGTCGAACTCACCGAGCAGGAGCGCGAGCTCTTCGCCGAGCTGCCCTTCGACGAGCGGGAGTGGCTGCGCACCGCCAAGTCGCACGCCACCCACGGAGAGGCCGGACACACCACCCTGGAGCGCATCTGGGCCCGCCCCACCGCCGAGGTCAACGGCATCGGCGGCGGCTACCAGGGCCCGGGCAGCAAGACGATCATCCCGTCCTCGGCCATGGTGAAGCTCTCCTTCCGGCTGGTCGCCGGCCAGGACCCCGACCACATCGAGAAGGTCGTCCGCGACTGGGCAGCCCGGCAGGTGCCCGACGGCATCCGCCTGGAGATGGAGTTCAGCGCCGCCACGCGCCCGTGCCTGACACCGCTGGACCACCCGGCTCTCCAGTCCGTTGTCCGCGCCATGGCCATCGCCTTCGATAAACCGGTCCTCTTCACCCGCGAGGGCGGCTCGGGACCGGCCGCCGACCTCCAGGAAGTCCTCAGGGCACCCGTTCTCTTCCTGGGCATCTCCGTCCCCTCCGACGGCTGGCACGCCCCGAACGAGAAGGTCGAACTCGACCTCCTCCTCAAGGGCGTCGAAACCACCGCCCACCTGTGGGGAGACCTCGCCGACACCTGGCGCCACGCGCCCTGACGAACCCACGCGATCCGGAACGGCGACAAGCGCGAGGCACACTGGAAGAACCGCCCCGCACACCCGTCCCCGCCGGACCCGGTCGCCTCCTGCCGTACGTCCCGCTGAACCGCCCGCCGAAACAATCCGCATTGCCGGGGGAGTTGGAAGCACCCGTGACCACCTGGACCGACCACACAGCCGACCGACCCATCTCGCTCACCGCCCCGAGCGGCATCGACCGAGCCGCCCACCACCGGCTCGACGAGGCCTGGCTCGCCGCGGCGTGGAGCCACCCCACCACCCGATGCTTCGTGGTCTCCGGCGGCCAGGTCCTCATCGACGAGACGCCCGACGGCAGCACCGAACTCGTCATGACCCCGTCCTTCGAGGCACCCCTCACGGAAGCGCACCGCTACTTCCTGGGCACCGACGAGGACGGCGTCAGCTACTTCGCCCTCCAGAAGGACGCGCTGCCCGGCCGTATCGACCAGTCGGCACGGCCCGCGGGCCTGCGCGAGGCGGGCCTGCTGCTGTCTCCCCGGGACGTGGGCCTGATGGTGCACGCGGTCGCCCTGGAGAACTGGCAGCGCCTGCACCGCTTCTGCTCCCGCTGCGGCGAGCGCACGGTGATCGCCGCGGCCGGCCACATCCGCCGCTGCCCGGCCTGCGGCGCCGAGCACTACCCGCGCACCGATCCCGCAGTGATCATGGCGGTCACCGACGAGGAGGACCGCATCCTGCTCGGCCGCCAGGTCCACTGGCCCGAGGGTCGCTTCTCGACACTCGCCGGCTTCGTTGAGCCCGGCGAGTCCATCGAACAGTCCGTGCGCCGCGAGGTCTTCGAGGAGGCCGGCATCACCGTCGGCCACGTCGAGTACGTCGCCAGCCAGCCCTGGCCCTTCCCGTCCAGCCTCATGCTGGGCTTCATGGCCCGCGCCACCTCGACGGAGATCAACGTCGACGGCGACGAGATCCACGAGGCCCGCTGGTTCTCCCGCGAGGAGCTGCGCGCAGCGTTCGAATCCGAAGAGGTGCTGCCGCCGTACGGCATCTCGATCGCGGCCCGCCTGATCGAACTCTGGTACGGCAAGCCGCTGCCGACCCGCAGCCTCGTCTGAGGTCGACAACGAGAAGCAGACAGCAGGAAGGCGGCCCCTGACCTATCAGGGGCCGCCTTCTGCGGAGCCGCGAGCCGATCGCCGGATCAGGCGCCGACCTTCTGCTTGACCTGGGCCAGCGACGGGTTCGTGAGCGTCGAACCGTCCGCGAAGAGCAGGGTCGGAACCGTCTGATTCCCGCCATTCGCCTTCTCGACGAACGCCGCCGAATCCGGGTCCAGCTCGATGTTGACCTCGTTGTACGCGATGCCCTCGCGGTCCATCTGGCTCTTCAGCCGACGGCAGTAGCCGCACCAGGTGGTGCTGTACATCGTCACGGTGCCCGACATTCTCTCGCGCTCCTCAACAGCTCAGGGAATATGTCCTCGCGTGGAGGAAACGTACGCGACGCACCCGCCATTCCCGCCGGGGGTATCCCATGGGACGTGACGCCTGCCGCATTAGTACGACTGCGGGTGCCTCCCTGTGGACAACCGGCTCACCCGTCTCCGGCGACCTGGCAGCATGGCCGTGTGACAGCAGCAACGCACTCCCCCCTCTTCCCGCAGGTACCGGACTCGGCCGACGCGGTGCTCGAAGGGCTCGACCCCGAGCAGCGCGAGGTGGCGACCGCCCTGCGCGGTCCGGTGTGCGTGCTGGCGGGCGCCGGCACGGGCAAGACACGGGCGATCACCCACCGCATCGCCTACGGAGTGCGCGCCGGGGTCCTGCAGTCCTCCAGCGTGCTGGCCGTCACCTTCACCAATCGCGCCGCCGGCGAGATGCGCGGCCGGCTGCGCCAACTCGGCGCCACGGGAGTGCAGGCACGTACGTTCCACTCCGCCGCCCTGCGTCAGCTCCAGTACTTCTGGCCGAAAGCGATCGGTGGCAGTATGCCCCGGCTCGTCGACCGCAAGATCCAGCTCGTCGCCGACGCGGCGGCGGCCTGCCGCATCCGGCTCGACCGCGGTGAACTGCGGGACGTCACCGCCGAGATCGAGTGGTCCAAGGTCACCCAGACCGTCCCCTCCGACTACGCCGCCGCGGCGGCCAAGGCGGGCCGTGACGTTCCCCGCGCCCCCGCCGAGATCGCCCAGCTCTACGCCGCCTACGAGGACGTCAAACGCGACCGCGCGGTCATCGACTTCGAGGACGTCCTGCTGCTGACCGTCGCCGTGCTCCAGGACCGGCACGACATCGCCGAACAGGTCCGCTCGCAGTACCAGCACTTCGTGGTCGACGAGTATCAGGACGTCAGCCCGCTCCAGCAGCGGCTTCTGGAGCTGTGGCTCGGCGATCGCGACAATCTGTGCGTGGTCGGCGACGCCAGCCAGACGATCTACTCGTTCACCGGCGCGACCCCCGACCACCTTCTCGACTTCCGCACCCGCCACCCCGGCGCCACCGTCGTCAAGCTGGTCCGCGACTACCGCTCCACACCCCAGGTCGTCCACCTCGCCAACGGCCTGCTCTCCCAGGCCCGTGGCCGGGCCGCCGACCACCGACTGGAGCTGATCTCCCAGCGCACCGCGGGTCCTGAGCCCGTCTACGCCGACTACACCGACGAGCCCGCCGAGGCCGAGGGCGCCGCGCGCCGCATCCGTGACCTGATGGCAGCGGGCGTGCCGGCGAGCGAGATCGCGATCCTGTTCCGTACGAACTCCCAGTCCGAGACCTACGAACAGGCCCTCGCCGACGCCGGAGTCCCCTACCAACTGCGCGGCGCGGAGCGGTTCTTCGACCGCCCCGAGGTCCGCAAGGCCGGCGTCGCCCTGCGCGGCGCGGCCCGCTTCGGCGGCAACGACTCCCTCCTCGACGACATCGTCGACCTGCCCTCCCAAGTCCGTGCCGTCCTCTCCGGCGAGGGCTGGACCAGCGAGCCACCGGCCGGCTCCGGAGCCGTCAGAGAGCGCTGGGAGTCCCTGGCCGCGCTGGTCAACCTCGCCCAGGACTTCGCCGCGGCCAGACCCGGAGCCACCCTCGCCGACCTGGTCGCCGAACTCGACGAGCGGGCGAACGCCCAGCACGCCCCGACCGTCCAGGGCGTCACCCTCGCCTCCCTGCACTCGGCCAAGGGCCTGGAGTGGGACGCCGTCTTCCTGGTCGGCGTCGCCGAGGGCATGATGCCGATCTCCTACGCGAAGACCGACGAACAGATCGAGGAGGAGCGCCGCCTCCTGTACGTCGGAGTCACCCGCGCCAGAGAGCGGCTCCATGTCTCCTGGGCCCTCGCCCGCTCACCCGGCAGTCGGCCCAACCGCCGCCCCAGCCGCTTCCTGGACGGCCTGCGCCCCGGTTCGACCGGTGGCGCGGGCAGGCCCGGCCTGGTCGCCCCCGGCGGCATCGAGCGCGGTTACACGGGCACCGGCCTCAACCAAGTCGTCCCCCGGCGGACACAGCGCACCGTGGCCCGCTGCCGGGTCTGCGGTCGCACGCTCACCGACGCCGGCGAGATGAAACTGATGCGCTGCGAGGACTGCCCCTCCGACATGGACGAGGGCCTCTACGAGCGGTTGCGGGAGTGGCGGGAGATCCAGGCGCAGCGCAGCGGTCAGCCGGCGTTCTGCGTCTTCACCGACAAGACGCTGATGGCGATCGCCGAGACCGTCCCCGACGACGAGGGCGAACTCGCGCGGATCCCCGGCGTCGGAGTGCGAAAGCTCAACCGCTACGGGGCCGATGTCCTGGCCATCTGCGGCGGTCAGGAGCCCGCGGAGGGTGCTGCGGGGGACTGATGAAAACTCGTCGGAAAAATAGTTTGCGCATGCCCCGGCGATCCCCATAGGTTCTAAGCCACGGGAACAGAAGGCCTTCTCGGAGGCCCTGATTCCGTGATGTACTTGCATATCCGCAGGATCGGGCTTACCCCCGCTCCCCCGCTCCCCCGAGACGCCGAGAGGAGGCGATTCCAGTGATCAGCATCAACACCAGCTCCGCCAGCATCGTGAAAATGACCGATCCCTCGGTCGTCTCCCTGTGCATGCTCGGCGTTTCGAACCTGGGCACCGGTCTGTCCGGCATTTCTGCCGCCCGTCCGGCGTCCGTCCTGTCTCTCGCGGTTCTTCCCATCCGCGAGCGCAATGAGCGACCGACCAAGGCACTGGAAGCAGTAGGAGCACAGGCGCAGGCCTATGCCTTTGCGCCCGGTGCCGGAAGCCGGAAGCAGACGACGCAGCACCACCAGATGTGGGCCTTCCGTGGGCCAGAACCCTGGAGTGATCCAGCCTGATTGATCAGGCCGGCGCCTTCAGGGCCGCGGAACCCCATCCGGGATCCGCGGCCCTTCTGTTTGTCCCCGAACGGGGATGACGGAGCGAAGGGGCCTCGGGACAAGAAAAGAACCCGGTACCAAGCCGACACCCGGCCCAACAGGGCCGGACCGACCAGACGAGGAACAACAACCGTGCAACTCGAAGCGCACGCCCCGTCCGTACCGCCTTCCGAAACGATCCCCCCGCCCGGCCTCACGGAGGACTCCACCTTGACTCCGCTCACTGCGCTCACCGCGCTCGACGACGCCATCGAGAACCTCGGCGTGCCCGTCCCCTGCCGTTCCTACGACCCGGAGGTCTTCTTCGCCGAGTCGCCGGCCGATGTCGAGTACGCCAAGTCCCTCTGCCGCACCTGCCCGCTGATCGAGGCCTGCCTCGCCGGCGCCAAGGAGCGGCGTGAGCCCTGGGGCGTCTGGGGTGGCGAGCTCTTCGTCCAGGGTGTCGTCGTGGCCCGCAAGCGGCCGCGTGGCCGTCCGCGCAAGAACCCGGTCACGGCATGAACACCACCCTCGGAACGATCGACCGCCCCCTCACGCACGACCCCAAGAAGCAGGCCCCGATGAAGCCGTCCACTCCCAGCGAGCCCGCGGGCTCCGCGATCCCAGACTTCACCACTCCGGGTGCGACCGAGTCGCGCCAGAACAGGACGCGAGAGATGCAACTCATCCCAGAAGCCCTGGCCCGTGCGCATATGCACGAGCGCCTGCAGGAGGCCGAGCGGGAACGGCAGGTCACGCGCCTGCTGGCCGCTCGTCGGATGCAGCGCAGGGCCGAGCGTGCCTCGCTGCGCGCCCGGCGTGCGCTCGCCATGGCCGTCATGCAGTAGTCGATCACGCCTGAAGCGGTGGCCTCCCCAGCCCGGAGGCGAATGCTCCCCGCGGGGGCCGGTCCGTCCGAACGGACCGGCCCCCGCGGTGCGTTCTGCCCCCGATCCCCGACCCCGGCGATATCGTCGCCGGGTGACGAGTCGTCCCGGAGGCAGCGACACCAGCGCCTCCACCGAGGAGCCCCAGCCCCTCGTGTGCGCCCGCTGCGGTACCCGGTCCGAGGGCCCGCAACCCACCTGGACCTGCTCCGTGGAGAACGGAACCCGGCACTACTTCTGCGACACCTGCGCCAGGGAGAACCTCAGGGCGATCGAGGGACGGTTGGACTCCGACTGGTGGTAGGCCGCACTCGCGCCCGTCCTCGCCCCGCCCTCGCGACGGGGCTCAGGCCTCCGCCGCCGGTTCCTCCTCCGCGAACTCCTCGTACTCGTCCGGCTCCTCCGGCACGAACCCCGGCAGCCATTCCTCCAACTCCTCGCGCAGCCGCACAGCCGCACCCAGCTGACACAGAACGCCGATTGTGCTCAAGGTCACTCGATGTATCAGGAGATACGCGGGAGGCAGGTTGAGCTGCTTGCCCAACTGGTGGGCGGGAGAACGGGGATCGGCGATACGGGCGGCCTGACTGCGCATCCAGCCGCGGGTGAAGGTGAACTCGTCGACCTGGGCCGGCTCGATGATCGGCACCAGGTAGTCGAGGACGGCGTCCGGATCCAGCTCTATCGACTCCTTGACGAAGCCCTCCGCGCACAGCAGTTCGTAGACCGCCTCGGCGTCGCCGTCCAGCGTCATGCGCAGGGAATCACCGATGGGCGTCGGCAGACCGCCGGGCAGCCGGTCGACCGTGCCGAAGTCCAGGACACCCAGGCGCCAGTCGGCCTTGCCGTCCGGGTCGGCGGGCAGCAGACGGAAGTTGCCCGGATGCGGGTCCGCGTGGAGCAGGCCCGTACGGGCCGGGCCGGAGAAGAGGAAGCGGGCCAGCAGCTGGCCTGCCCGGTCGCGCTGCTCCTGGGTGCCGTCGGCGATCACCTCCGACAGTGGAATCCCGTCGATCCACTCCGTGACCAGGACCTGGTCGCACTGGTGGACCACGGCGGGCACCACGACATCCGGGTCGCCCTCGAACTCCTCGGCGTGCACCTGCTGGGCCTGTGCCTCCAGGCCGTAGTCCAGTTCCTCGGAGACCCGGTCGCGGAGTTCGGCGATGAGGGGCTTGATGTCCATCCCGGGGATGAGCGGGCCCAACAGGCGGGCGAATCGGCTCAGTTGGGTCAGGTCGGAGAGGAGGGCCTCGCCGGCGCCCGGGTACTGCACCTTGACCGCAACCTCGCGGCCGTCGTGCCACACCGCCCGGTGCACCTGGCCGATGGACGCCGCGGCCGACGGCTTGTCCTCGAACTCCTCGAACAGCTCGCGCCAGTCCTCGCCGAGCCGCTCCGCCAGCACACCGTGCACGGTGCGCGTCGGCATCGGCGGCGCCGCCTCCTGGAGCTTGGTCAGCGCGGCGCGGTAGGGACCGGCGACCTCTTCGGGCAGCGCCGACTCGAAGACGGACAGCGCCTGCCCGAACTTCATCGCCCCACCCTTGAGTTCGCCGAGCACCTTGAACAGTTGCTCCGCCGTGCGCTGTTGCAGCTCGCGGCCGACGATCTCCGCCGACTCGCCCACGATCCGTTTCCCGAGCCCCCACGTGGCTCTCCCGGCGAAGCCGAGCGGGAGCGCGGCGAGCTTGGCGGTACGGGTGACCGCCTTGCGGGGAAGATCAGACATGCGCCCTCCAAGTCCCAGCCGGCCGGGCCGAGTCTGCCTTACGGCGCACGCCCATCTTCGGCCGGTCCTCTGCCATTGTCGCGTGTCGATCCTCGTCCGTAGAGGTGTGTCCCTCCTTACCTTTCTCCGCCTCCCCTTCCGCGGCTCCGCAGGGGCATGCGGAATGCGCCCAGACCGGTCGCGCGTGCCAGTGCAGACCGGGTAGCGAGACCTCCCACCGCGCGCCCGCGCTCGACGGCGACTGCCCGTCCAGGAAGGCGAGCGCGTGCGCGGCCGCCAGCCCGGCGACGGTCGTGGCCAGCGTCAGATCGCAGGGCCGCACCCGGGGCTGCTTGCCGGAGCGCCACTGCGCGACCAGCCGGGGCCAGGTCGGATCCCGGTCGGTGCGCGCGTGCTGCAGACAGCCCGCGCACGCCGACTCGCCGGGCAGTACCAGCGGGCCGACCGTTCCCGTGGCCTCCACGACACCGGCGTACAGATGAGGGGTCCCCGAGGCGATCAGGTCGGCGGCGGCGGACGGGTCCGGCGCGTGCACGGCGACATCGTCGCGCGGGGCGAGGACCACCAGGGAGAAACCGGGTTCGCCCTCCTCCCGTGCGGTCCCGGAGGTCCGGCGCGGCGACCGGTCCGGGGCCGCGCGACGTACCGCCCGCCGCGCCGACTCGTCCCGGCGCTCGCCGACGGCCTCGGCGGGCAGCCCGCCCGGAGCGACGTCCCAGGGCTCGGTGTCACCTCCGTCGCGCACGTCGATCTCGCCGACCCCCGCACCCGACAGCAGTGAGGCAAGCACCGCGCCCACCCGGCCCGCGCCCCTCACCTGCACACGCAGTCCGCGACGCGCCGCCAGCCGGGCCATGGCCGCGCCCGGCTCGCCGGTCGTCAGGGAGAGCGACGCGAGGTCCGGGCGCAGCCGGTCCAGGACGTCCTTCTTCGCGCGAAGCGCGTCGGCAGCGGGACCGCCCCCTTTCGCGTCGTCGAGCAGGCCGGCGTGCGTGAGCCCCTTCACCAGGTGGTCGACATGGCCTTCGGGCAGATCCATCCGCTGGCCCTCCTCGCGCAGGAGCGGCAGGCCGCGCGTGCCGTTGAGCAGGTCCAGGAAACTGCCCGTCGCCGTGTCCATCGGTCCCAGCGTCATCGCGTGCGCCGGTGTCATCCCGAACTGCACGGTGTTGAGATCACGCCAGCCGCGCCGCAGCGCGGGCTTCAGCATCGGATGCATGACAGGCCCCCGTAGCCGTAGGAAGTACATCCCGTGTTCCGGTGGAACTGGTCGGTGCTCCGCCGGTGGTGCCAGAGTGCCCGGCCGGGCCGGAGGACGCCGAAAGTTGTCCACAGGCAGGGGGGATTCGTCGTACGAATCAAACGCTTGGTGGGGGATCGACACCGAAACCGTCCCGGAGTCGGGACTTCCCGCGTGTGCAGAGGGTAACGTCATGGCGTGCCCGCCGACCCACTGCACAGCGCCGGAAAACCACAGCGCAGTACGACGAGCCAGCCGCCAAGCGGCTCGGGGGCGAGCGCGATCGAGGTTCGCAGGAGTGCGCGTCGGCGCAGAACGGTCTCCGCGTACCGCGAGGGCGATCGCACCGTCGTGCTGATCCCCGCCCGGATGTCCGAGGCGGAGGAGAAGCGCTGGGTCACCGTCATGCTCGACAAGCTGGCCGCCCAGGAAAGCAAACGCGTGCTCGGGGACACGGAGCTGGCCGAGCGCGCCGAGCGCCTGTCCGCCCAGTACTTCGACGGCCGCGCCCGGCCCACGTCCGTGCGCTGGGTCACCAACCAGAACACGCGCTGGGGATCCTGCACGCCCTCCGAGGGCAGCATCCGGCTCTCCCACCGGCTGCAGGGCATGCCCGAGTACGTCGTCGACTACGTGTTGCTGCACGAGCTCGCGCATCTCCTGGTGCCCGGGCACGGACCGCGTTTCTGGCGGCTCCTGGAGGCGTATCCGCGCACCGAGCGGGCCAAGGGGTACCTCGAAGGCGTGGTCGCGGCCGAGCGGCTGCCCCATTCGCCGGGCGCCCGCGAGGAGTGACCGTCCCCTGTGGGGGATTGTGTACCGGGTCTGTACCGACTTACTCCGGTGTCGGAGATTGCCGTTAGCCTGACGCGACGCACATCGCATCGGGATGGGGGACGGTCGTTACGCATGGCCAGGGAATTCCAACGCGGCCACAAGGCCAAGATCAGTGACCTCACCGCGGGCACCGATCTGTACGTAGGCGTACAGATCACCGGCCCCGGGCTGACGTTCGACATCAGCTGCTTCGGTCTCGACGCCGAGGAGCGGCTCTCGGACGACCGGTACTTCGTGTTCTTCAACCAGCCGAAGTCCCCCGAGGAGTCCATTCAGCTCCTGGGTGCCCAGGCGGGCGACGCCGAGTCCTTCAGGGTCACGCTCGACAAGATCCCGCCGCAGATCCACAAGCTGGCGTTCACGGCCACGATCGACGGCGCCGGACAGATGTCCCAGATCGCCCCCGGGTACGTCCGGATCGTCGCGGGTGGCGAGGAAGTGGCCCGCTACTCGTTCAACGGTTCGGAGTTCACCACCGAGCGGGCCGTGATGCTGGGCGACTTCTACCTGAAGGACGTCTGGCGGTTCGCCGCCGTCGGCCAGGGCTTCGACGGCGGCCTCGAAGCGCTGCTGAAGAACTTCGGCGGCGAGGTCATGGAGGAGGAGGCCCCCGCCGCGCCGCAGCCGCAACCGCAGTCCGGCGCTGCCCCGGGCTTCGCGCCACCCGCGTTCGGCGCCCCGCCCGCCCCGACACCCGCCCCTGCCCCCGCGCAGGGCTTCGCGCCGCCGCCGGGAGCCACCCCGCCCCCGGCCCCGGCTCCCGCGCCCTCCGTGCACGCCGCACCGACGATCATCGCTCCGATGACCCCGCCCGGCCCCGGCACCGTGCCGCCGCCGGGCCCCGTTCCCGCGCCCTACGGCCAGCCGCCGCAGCCGTACGGGCAGCAGGCCCCCGGCCAGACCGCGCCGCTGCCTCCGGGGTACGGCCAGCCGCCGCAGGCACCGCCGCCCCCTCCCGGCTACGGCCAGCCGCCCGCGCCTCCCGGCTACGGGCAGCAGCCTCCCGCGTTCGGGCAGGTCCCGGCCCAGCCCGCCGCCTACGGAGTGCCCTCCGGCGCTCCCCAGGGCGCCGGTGTGTCGGCCGCGCTGCAGAAGTTCAAGGAGACGCCCACCGGGCAGCGCTGGACGCAGCAGAACAAGAAGCTGATCCGCGTCGACCTCGGCATCGGCGGCCAGCCCGTACTGGCCCGCCAGGGCAGCATGGTGCTCTACCAGGGCAAGGTCGACTTCGGCTACAAGGGCGCCGGGTTCGCCGGCCGGCTCGTGGGCAACGCGACCGGCCAGGAGATGCAGCTGATGCGCTGCACGGGCCAGGGCCAGGTGTTCCTCGCCGAGAACTCGACCAACCTGCACCCCGTCGAGCTCCAGGGGGACGCGATCTGCGTCTCCGCCGAGAACGTCCTCGCCTTCGACGAGAGCCTCCAGTACGAGGTCCGGCGGATCGAGGGACACGGCATCCCCGGGGGCGCGCTGTTCACGATGCAGTTCCAGGGGACCGGCACCATCGTCGTGAAGACCCACGGCGAGCCCGTCGTCCTGCCGGTCACGCCGACCACGTTCGCCGACTGCAACGCCGTCGTCGCCTGGTCCGCCGCCGCCCAGGTGATCGTCTCCAGCCAGGTCCGGATGCGCCGCAACGCGTACCCCGGAGACACCGGCGAGAGCGTCAACCTGCAGTTCCGGGCCGCCCCCGGCAACTTCGTCGTCGTCCAGCCTTACGAGGTCTGAGGGAGCCCGTCATGAACCAGCCGCTCGCGGGCTACGCCCCCGCACCCGTCACCGCCCGCATGGAGAACCACGGCAACAACATGCTGAAGGTCGCCATGCAGACCGGAAGCGACCTCTTCGCGCGCGTGGGCTCGATGATCGCCTACGAAGGCTTCATCCAGTACGAGCCCAACCCGCCGGCCGTGCGCCAGATCGCGCGCGACTGGATGACCGGCGAGGGCGCGCCCCTGATGAAGTGCTCCGGGGACGGACTGCTCTACCTCGCCGACTACGGCGCCGACGTCGTCGTGATCAACCTCAACGGCGACGGGATCTCCGTCAACGCCACCAATCTGCTCGCCTTCGACACCTCCCTCACCTGGGGCGTCGAGCGCGTCAAGGGGCTCGCCAAGTTCGCCGGGCAGGGCCTGTGGAACACCAAGATCAGCGGCCAGGGCTGGGTCGCGCTGACCTCCCGCGGCAAGCCGATCGTCGTCGACTGCGGTGGTGGCGACGACGAGACCTACGTCGACCCGGACGCGCTCGTCGCCTGGTCCCCGAACCTCAAGGTGAAGGGCAAGCGCAGCTTCAAGGCGCAGTCGCTGATCGGCCGCGGCAGCGGCGAGGCCTACCAGATGGCCTTCTCCGGGACGGGCATCGTCGTCGTCCAGCCCAGCGAGGACAGCACCGACCGCCTCCGGTTCCGGGGCTGAGGGGGGAACACGACACCATGCAGAGCCCGCTTTTCGCGTTCAACGACTCGCAGTCCCAGGACCGCTACAGCCTCCAGAACAAGCAGATGCTGCGCATCGTCCTGGAGGGCCACGACGACATCCTCGCTCGCAAGGGCACGATGGTCGCCTACCAGGGGCTTGTCGAGTTCGACGCCGAGTACCAGAACACCCGGCAGGCCTACGCGCGTGCGGCCACCGGCGAGGGCCTCAGTCTGATGCGCTGCCACGGGCAGGGCACGGTCTTCCTCGCCAACCTCGCCCAGCACATCCACGTGGTGGATGTGGAGCAGGACGGCCTCACCGTCGACAGCAGTTACGTCCTCGCGATGGACTCCTCGCTGCACCACGAGGTCATCGCCGTGGACAGCCAGTACGGCATCTCCGGCTCCGGGAAGTACCAGCTCAACATCACCGGCCGCGGCAAGGTCGCCCTGATGACCTCGGGCGCGCCCCTGATGATGCAGGTCACGCCGGACAAGTACGTCAACTGCGACGCCGACGCGATCGTCGCCTGGTCCACCGGCCTGCGTGTCCAGATGCAGGCCCAGACGCACTCCTCCGGGGTGTGGCGGCGCCGCGGCAACACCGGCGAGGGCTGGGAGCTGAGCTTCATGGGCAGCGGCTACGCGCTCGTCCAGCCCAGCGAACTCCTGCCGCCGCAGAACGCAGGCATCGGCCAGGGCCTCGCCGCGCAGTACGGCATGGGCCAGCACGGCGCCCACGCGCAGAACCAGGGCAACGCCTGGAGCTGAGCGACCAGCAGTCGAACGTAAGGGGCGCCCGCCATCGCGGGCGCCCCTTACACGTTCAGAGCCTGGCGCGCGACGCCTCCAGCAGCCGCACCACCGACTCGTCCGCTACGGCCGCCACCTCGTCGTAGGCGAACCAGCGCAGGTCGAGGGACTCGTCGCTGATCTCCTGCACGGCACCGGGCGGTGCCACGACCGCGTACTGGACGTCGTAGTGGAAGTGGCACGGTGCCGGGATGGGATGGAGGTCGAGGCGGGCAGGACCGCCCGGCAGCAGGGTGAGTCCGGTGATGCCTGACTCCTCCGTGGCCTCGCGCAGGGCCGCCTCCTCCAGGGAGGTGTCCTCGGGCTCGCAGTGGCCGCCCATCTGGAGCCACATCCGCAGCTTCTTGTGCAGGGTCAGCAGGACGCGACCCTGCTCGGGATCGACCACCAGCGCGCTCGCCGTGACGTGACCGGCGTGGCAGGACTTCCACATGCCGTCCGGGTGAGCGGCCAGGTGGTCCAGGTAGGCCTGGCGCAGCTCCGTCTGGTCCTCGTAGCTCTTCAGTACGAGGACCGCGTCGTCGTGCAGGGTCACTCGGAGTCGTCGTCCTTCTTCTTCAGGTCGGGCTTCTCCTCCGTGCCGCTCGCCGCCTCTCCGAGCAGCTTGTCCAGCTCGGAGAAGTCCAGCTGCTCGCGGTGCACGAAGCCGTCCGGGTCGTCCAGGTCGGAGGCCGTCGGCAGCATGTCCGGGTGGGCCCACAGGCCGTCCCGGCCGTCGACACCGCGCGCGTCCGTGAGCGAGGCCCACAGCCGGGAGGCGTCGCGCAGCCGGCGCGGGCGCAGCTCCAGGCCGATCAGCGTGGCGAACGTCTGCTCGGCGGGGCCACCCGTCGCCCGCCGGCGCCGCAGGGTCTCGCGGAGCGCGTCGGCGGACGTCAGACGCGGCTTCGCGGCGGCGTGGACCACCGCGTCCACCCAGCCCTCGACGAGCGCCAGAGCCGTCTCCAGACGGGCCAGGGCGGCCTTCTGCTCGGGCGTGTCCTCCGGCTGGAACATGCCCTGCTGAAGGGCGTCCTGCAGCTGCTCCGGGTTCTGCGGGTCGAACTGGCCGACCACGTCCTCCAGCTTGGCGGTGTCGACCTTGATGCCGCGCGCGTAGCCGTCGACCGCGCCGTACAGGTGCGAGCGCAGCCACGGCACGTGCGCGAACAGACGCTGATGGGCGGCCTCGCGCAGGGCGAGATAGAGCCGCACCTCCTCCTGGGAAATGCCCAGGTCCTTGCCGAAGGCCTCGATGTTCAGCGGCAGCAGCGCGGCCTTGCCGACCGGGCCGAGGGGCAGACCGATGTCGGTCGAGCCGACGACCTCGCCCGCGAGCACGCCCACGGCCTGCCCGATCTGCGTGCCGAACATGGCGCCGCCCATGGAGCGCATCATGCCGATCAGCGGGCCCGCCATGGCCTGCATCTCCTCCGGCAGGACATCGCCCATGGCCGCGCCGACGCGCTCGGCGACCGGGTCCACGAGTTCCTTCCAGGCAGGCAGGGTCGCCTCGACCCACTCCGCGCGGGACCACGCCACGGCGGAGCCGGCGCCGGACGGCAGCGAGGTCGCGTCGTCCAGCCACAGATCGGCCAGCCGGACGGCCTCCTCGACGGCGCTGCGCTCGGCGGGGCCGATGCTCGCGTCCTTGGTGCCGTCCTGAGTGCCCTGGGAGACCGTCTGGCGGGCGATCTGCTTGGCCATGTCCCAGTTCACCGGACCGCCCTCGTACGAGAGCATCTGGCCCAGCTGCTGGAACGCGGCGCCCAGGTCGTTGGGGTTCAGGGAACCGAACATGGCTGCGAGCGGATTGTCCGCGCCGGGGCCGCCAAAGCCCCCGGCACCGGGCAGCCCGCCAAATCCGAACGGGTTGGCCGGTCCCTGACCACCACCGCTCTCCTGGTCCTTCTTCTTGCCCTCGTCGCCGTCGTCCGGCTCCTCCGGCGGAAGGCCGAATCCGAATGGGGTGTCACTCACGGGATTCCTCGGCTGTTAAGGCCGCCGGTTCTCTCCGACGGCACGACTGCCCTTCAACACCACCCAGCGTAGACACCGCGAGCCGATCGGGCCTCGGTGCTTCGCCGAGACCTGGCCTGCGGCAGGATGGATGCCACCTGGTCCGGACGCGTCACGCGCGTCCGTACTGAAGACAACCGCTGGAGACGCCCGGTGAGTTCCCCAGATCCGCAGGTTCGCGCAGCGCGAAACCACTCAACCAGTCCCGCCGTGCGCGGGCCCGTCGTCGCGGTCACCGGCGCCGCGTCCGGGATCGGGGCGCTCCTCACCGAGCGGCTCGCCGCCTCGGAGGAGATCAAGCAGGTCATCGCCATCGACGAGCGGCGCGGCGAGTGCGCGGCGGCCCAGTGGCACATCCTCGACGTACGGGATCCGGCCATCGCGGAGAAGCTGCGCGGCGCCGACGTCGTCGTCCATCTGGCGCTGGACCTCGATCTGGAGACCGACCCGGCCGCCCGTTCGGCGTACAACGTACGGGGGACGCAGACCGTGCTGACCGCCGCCGCGGCGGCCGGGGTCCACCGGGTCGTGCTCTGCACCTCGGCGATGGTCTACGGAGCGCTGCCCGACAACGAACTGCCGCTCTCGGAGGACGCCGAACTGCGCGCCACCGCGGAGGCCACCGGTGTCGGCGATCTCCTGGAGGTCGAGCGGCTCGCGCGGCGCGCGCCCCGGGCGCATCCCGGGCTCAATGTCACCGTCGTCCGCCCCGGAGTGCTCGTCGGAGGCACCGACACCGCGCTGACCAGGTACTTCGAGTCGCCCCGGCTGCTGGTGGTGGCCGGGTCGCGACCCGCGTGGCAGTTCTGCCACGTCGAGGACCTGTGCAGCGCCCTGGAGTACGCCGTCCTGGAGAAGGTCGACGGGGAACTCGCCGTCGGCTGCGACGGCTGGCTGGAGCAGGAGGAGGTCGAGGAGCTCAGCGGCATCCGGCGCATGGAGCTGCCCTCCGCGGTCGCGCTCGGCGCGGCGGCCCGGCTGCACCGGATCGGTCTCACCCCGTCCCCGGCCGGCGACCTGGCGTACACGATGTACCCCTGGGTGGTCAGCGGGAGCCGGCTGCACGACGCGGGCTGGCGGCCCCGGTGGACCAACGAGGAAGTCCTCGCGGAGCTGCTGGAGGAGGTCGCCGGACGGCACACGGTCGTCGGACGACGGCTCGGCCGCAAGGACGCGACGGCGGCGGGTGCCGCGGGCGCGACGGTCGCACTGCTGGGCGCGGCGGCGGTCGTACGACGGGCGCGGAAGGCCCGGCGCCGGATCTGAGCAGCGTGTCCACGAAGGACACCGGAGGAGACCCTGTAGGACGCTCCAAACAGGCACGCGCGTGTGCCTGGTGAAAGTGCTATTCCGCGCTGTCGGCGGGGTGCGGCACGATGGAGGCATGGCACCCACGATCGACCACCCCGGTGAGCAGGCCGCGCAGGATCCCGTCAAGCTGATCGGGATCCGGGAGACGCCGCTCTCCGTGGACGAGGTCTTCCGAGCCGTCGGGGACGACGCGGCCGGTGGCACGGCGCTGTTCGTCGGGACCGTGCGCAATCACGACGGCGGCGCCGACGTCGAAAGGCTCGGGTACTCCTGCCACCCCAGTGCCGAGGCCGAGATGCGCCGCGTCGCCGAGAAGGTCGTCGCGGACTACCCGGTGCGGGCGCTGGCCGCCGTCCACCGGGTGGGAGATCTCGGGATCGGGGACCTGGCGGTCGTCGTCGCCGTGTCGTGTCCCCACCGGGGCGAGGCCTTCGAGGCGTGCCGGAAGCTGATCGACGATCTCAAGCACGAGGTGCCGATCTGGAAGCACCAGCAGTTCTCCGACGGCACCGAGGAGTGGGTCGGCGCCTGCTGACGCCGGCCCACCGCGTCTGCTGATGCGCACTCACGTACTTCTCACCCGCCCTCCGGTTGCGTAACCGCCCCCCTGCCACGAGCGTTGTCAGTGGGCCTGGCTAATCTGCTGATCAGGCAGTTGAGTTCACTTGTCCGGGGTTGGGAGGTCGGCATGGCGGCACTCGCCTGGTTGTTGATTCCGCTGGTGGCTGCGATAGGCGCCGGTCTGTGGGGCAGTTGGGCCAACAGGACCCGCAAGGTGCGCAGCGACGGTCCGGAACTGGACGGCTATGCCCGCTTTCGTGAGGCCATGGACAAGTCCCACTCCGGCACGTGAGCCGAAGGCGGCCCTGACGGTGCGCTGACAGAAGCGTCCCGTACTGTCGTGCCATGCCACGCCGCACCGCGACGATGCTCGCCTCCACCCTGATGCTGATCGCGCTCCTGTGCGCGGGAGTCCTCATCAACGTCCCGTATTCGGAGATGTCACCGGGCCCGACGGTGAACACGCTCGGGGACCACGACGGCGAGCCGGTACTGCAGATCACCGGGCGCAAGACCTACCCGACGACCGGTCACCTGAACATGACGACGGTCCGGGTCACCAGCGCCGACTACAACATGAACCTCATCGAGGCCGTCTACGGCTGGCTCGCCCACGACGACAAGGTCGTCCCGCACGACACGCTGTACCCGGACGGCAAGACGGAGCAGCAGTCGACCCAGGAGAACGCCGAGGAGTTCAGCCAGTCCCAGGAGAGCGCCAAGGTCGCCGCCCTGGACCAACTGGGCATCCAGGTGAAGTCCTGGGTGATCGTCTCGACGGTCCTCAAGGGCTCCCCGGCCGAGGGCAGGCTGCACGCCGGTGACGTGATCAAGGCTGTTGACGGTACGACGGTGAAGCAGCCCGACGACGTCGCGAAGCTGGTCACCAAGCACAAGCCGGGCCAGAAGGTCGTGTTCACGATCGTGTCGGCCAAGGACCAGGCCGCCGCGGTGAAGGCGAACAAGACGGCGACGGCCACGAAGGACATCACGATCACCACGGCGACCTCCGACGACACCGGTGCCAAGCGCGCCATCGTCGGCATCTCGGCCGGAACCGATCACACATTCCCGTTCACCATCGACATCAAGCTCGCCGACGTCGGCGGCCCGAGCGCCGGCCTGATGTTCGCGCTCGGCATCTACGACAAGCTCACCCCGGGCGACCTCACCGGCGGCAAGTTCGTGGCCGGCACCGGCACGATCGACGACACCGGCAAGGTCGGTCCGATCGGCGGCATCTCGATGAAGACCGTCGGTGCACGCAGCAAGGGCGCCCAGTACTTCCTGACGCCCGCCGAGAACTGCGCGGAGGCCGCCAAGGACACCCCCAGTGGCCTCAGGCTCGTCAAGGTGAACACCATCAAGGACGCGATCAGCGACCTCAAGCTGATCAACAGCGGCAAGACCGCCGACCTCCCGAAGTGCAGCACCAAGAGCTGAACGAGCCTCTTTCTTTAAAGAAGGCCTCGCGTACGACTCCGGGGGCGCCCTCAGGCAAAGGGCGCCCCCGGAGTCGTACGAGAAGAACAGGACGTCAGTCCTCGAAGGTCGCCGACAGGGCCTCTGCGAGGCCGGGGACCAGGGCGCCACCGGTGAGGACCTCCGTGGGGGAGTCCTTCTCGCGCAGCCGCAGGGCCGAGTCGCGGGTGCCGTCGCGCAGGACCGCGACCGTCATCCGGACCTCCTGGCGGTCGGGGTGCTGGGCGACCCACTGGGTGAGCTTCTTCTCGCTGAGCCCCTCCGGGACGGAGGCCTCGGCGGACGGCGGCAGCATCAGCCGCTCGACGGTGAGCGCGCAGCCGGCCACCGCGTCGGGCCAGGCGATCGTGCCGAGGAACTCGTCCAGCGGCTTTCCGGCCGGGATCTCCTCCTGCTCGATCGGGGTGAGACCGGTGGTCTCGGGCTCGTCCCGCAGGCCGAGTTGGGCCGCGAGACCGGGCTCCTGGGCCCGCAGTCGCGCGGTGTCTACGAGGGCGAAGAGGCGAGCGGGCTGGTCCCAGCCGAGGCCGGAGGCGTACTCGTCGATCTCCAGTACGGCCCGGGTGAGGGGGTTCGCTGCCATGGGAGTGTTGGACATGGTCACAATCCTGCCTCGTTCATGGCCGGAATCGGGAACCGAGTAAACGGTGAGTAAGTTGCATAGGTGTGGGCCCGCGATCACGTGGGGCTACGGACGGTCCGCGAACCCGGGGGCCTGACGCAACGACAGCGACCAACAGCGAACTTCGAGGTGCGCACCTTGGCTTTCCAGATGCCGGACCGCGGCGGAGGCCCGCAAGGGCCGCGGATCAGAGTGGGCCGCCCGTCCCGGCGGGTCCGGACTTTGCTCATGACACTGGGCGTCCTTGCCGTACTCGGCATGGCGTTCACGATGTTCGCGGGCTTCTGGACGGACTGGCTCTGGTACCGGTCGGTGCATTACTCGTCCGTGTTCACCACCACCCTGTCGACCAAGATCGGCCTGTTCTTCGTCTTCGGCCTGCTGATGGCGGCAGCGGTGGGCGTGAACATCTGGCTGGCGCACCGCCTGCGCCCGCCGCTCAGCGCCATGTCGATGGAGCAGCAGAGCCTCGACCGCTACCGCATGGGCATCGCGCCGTACAAGAAGTGGCTGCTGCTGGCGATCACCGCGCTCGTCGGGCTGATCGCGGGCGCCTCGGCGTCCAGTCAGTGGCGGGTCTGGCTGATGTGGGTCAACGGCGTGCCCTTCCACCAGAAGGACCCGCAGTTCCATCTCGACGTCTCCTTCTACGCCTTCGACCTGCCCTGGTACCGCTTCCTGCTCGGCTTCGGCTTCGCCGCCGCGATCCTCTCGCTGCTCGCCGCCGCGCTGACGCACTACCTGTACGGCGGGCTGCGCGTCACCAGCCCGGGCGCGCGCGCCACGGCCGCCGCCACCGGCCATCTGTCGGTGCTGCTCGGCATCTTCGTCGCCCTCAAGGCGGTCGCCTACTGGCTCGACCGCTACGGACTCGCGGTCAAATCAAGCGACTTCAAGGCGACGGGTGACTGGACGGGCCTCCGATACGTCGACGCCAACGCGTATCTGCCGGCCAAGACGATCCTGTTCTGCATCGCCGTCATCTGTGCGCTGCTGTTCTTCGCCACCCTGTGGCGGCGCACCTGGCAGCTGCCCGTCATCGGCTTCGGCCTGATGGTGCTCTCCGCGATCCTCATCGGCGGCCTGTACCCGGCGATCGTGCAGAAGTTCACGGTCCAGCCGAACGAGCAGGCCAAGGAAGCCCCGTACGTCCAGAAGAACCTCAAGGCGACGCGCGAGGCCTACGGCATCGACGACACCAAGGTCACGGAGTACTCGGGGACGAGCACCACCAAGGACAAGACCAAGCTCCGCGCGGACGTCGACTCCACGGCGAGCATCCGGATCGTGGACCCGAACGTCGTGTCGCCCACCTTCCAGCAGCTCCAGCAGATCAGGAACTACTACGCGTTCCCGACCAACCTGGATGTCGACCGCTACACCGAGGACGGCAAGGACCAGGACACGGTCATCGGGCTGCGCGAGCTGAACCTCAACGGCATCCCGAAGAACAACTGGATCAACGACCACTTCCGCTACACCCACGGCTACGGCGTGGTCGCCGCCAAGGGCACCGAGGTCGACTCCGAGGGCCGCCCGGTCTTCACCGAGTCCGATCTCCCGTCCTCGGGGGACCTCGGCAAGTACGAGCAGCAGATCTACTACGGCGAGAAGACCACCACGTACTCGATCGTCGGCGGTCCCCAGAAGGAGATCGACTACTCCGACGACAGCGGTGAGAAGACCACCAGCTACAAGGGCAAGAGCGGGGTCAACCTCTCCAACCCGCTCAACCGGGCCGCGTACGCGGTGGCGTTCAACGAACCGCAGATCCTCTACTCCGGTGCCATCGGCGAGGGTTCGCGGATCCTGTACAACCGCACGCCCAAGGAGCGCGTCGAGGCGGTGGCCCCCTGGCTGACCATCGACGGCGACGCCTACCCGGCGGTCGTGGACGGCCACATTCAGTGGATCGTCGACGCGTACACCACCAGCAACGGCTACCCGTACGCCTCCCGGACGACCCTCGGGGACACCACGGCCGACTCGCTCACCGCGACCAACAACAACCGCGCGGTGGTGGCCCAGCAGAACCAGGTCAACTACATCCGCAACTCGGTGAAGGCGACCGTCGACGCGTACACCGGTCAGGTCAAGCTCTACCAGTGGGACACCGAGGACCCGGTCCTGAAGACCTGGATGAAGGCGTTCCCCGGCACGGTCGAGCCCAGGTCGGACATCTCGGCCTCGCTGATGGCCCATCTCCGGTACCCGCAGGACCTGTTCAAGGTCCAGCGCGAGCTGCTCACCCGCTACCACGTGACGGACGCGCAGACGTTCCTCAGCGGCAGCGAGGTGTGGCAGGTGCCGGACGACCCGACCAACAAGTCGGGCAGCGCGGTGCCGCCGTACTACCTGAGCATGAAGATGCCGGACCAGTCGGCGCAGGCGTTCTCCCTGACGACGACGTTCACACCGAACGGGAGAGACAACCTCAGCGCCTTCATGGCGGTCGACTCCGAAGCCGGCAGCCCCGACTACGGCAAGATCAGAATCCTGAAACTGCCGACCAGTACGACCGTCGGCGGGCCCAAACAGGTGCAGAGCGCCTTCAACTCCCAACAGGACATCGCGGAATCCATCAAGCTGCTCAAGGGCGGCGACTCCGACATCGAGTACGGCAACCTGCTGACGGTGCCGCTCGACGGAGGACTGCTGTACGTGGAGCCCGTCTACGTACGCGGTGGTGGACTCAAGTACCCGCTCCTGCGCAAGGTGTTGGTGGCCTACGGGAACAAGACCGCGTTCGAGGACACGCTGGACGAGGGCCTCAACAAGGTCTTCGGGGCGGAGACTTCGACCACGCCACCGGATACCGGTACCACCACGCCACCGACATCCAGCAACCCGACGGTCCAACAGGCCCTGACCGACGCCCAGAAGGCCTTCGACGCGGGGCAACAGGCCCTGAAGAAGGGCGACTGGGAGGCGTACGGGCAGGCGCAGAAGGATCTGCAGGCGGCGCTGAAGCGGGCCGAGGACGCGCAGGCCGCGGCCGAGAAGAGCAGCGGCAGCGACAAGAGCAGTCCGAGTGCCAGCAGCAGTCCGACTGCGAGCAGTAGTCCCAGCAGCAGACCGAGTGCCAGTAGCAGTCCGAGCAGCGCGAGTGGTTAGCGCAGCTCAGACGGCAGTTGATCACTAGGTCAGAGGCCCACCCCGCACCGTGGTACGGTTGCAACACAACGGCGCGGGGTGGAGCAGCTCGGTAGCTCGCTGGGCTCATAACCCAGAGGTCGCAGGTTCAAATCCTGTCCCCGCTACTGATCGCGAAGGCCCGGATCCTTTCAAGGATCCGGGCCTTCGCGCTGTGCGAACGCATGTGCCGACGAGGGCGACGGCCGTGCCGCCCGGGGGAGTTGGTGGAACCGTGTTTCGCTTGTCTCTCTGTGGGCATGTCGACAAAACGCTGTAGAGACCTCACTGGCTGCGGTATACCAGGTGTACCCAGGTTGCAGGTGGTGCGACGATGGACGTTATGGGGGACAAGGCAACTCTGTTGGATACAGGGCGTTTTGTGCAGCCTTCCGACCGGGACGAGACCGGTGAGGGGGAGGCTGTCGACGAGGCACGCACACGGCTCGCCGCGCAGGCCGGCGACGTCGAGGCGACGAGTGTCCTCGGAGCGATGCTGCTGCGCCGCGGTGATCTCGACGGAGCCGAGCCTCTGCTGCGTGCCGCCACCGCCGAGGGCGACCGGGCCGCGGCCAACAACCTGGGTGTCCTTCTGCACCAGCGCGGATACGCCGACGAGGCCGCCGGATGGTGGCGGATCGCCGCCGTGGCCGGGTCCGCCGCAGCAGCGCACGCACTCGGCCGGTACCACCGCGAGCGCGGTGACGAACCCGCGGCCGAGTACTGGCTGCGCCAGTCCGCCGAGCAGGGCCACGCGCTCGGCGCGTACGCCCTCGCCGACCTGCTGGAGCACCGCGGGGACACCGCCGCCGAGCAGTGGATGCGGTCCGCCGCGGAGCGCGGGCACCGCGAGGCCGCGTACCGACTGGCGCGTGCGCTCGATCGGCGGGCACCGCACGAGGACGAATACGGGGCCGGGAACGGGATCCCGGACGGGGTCAGGTACGGGAAGCGGGTCGGCGGCGGGAGCGAGGCCGGAGGCCGGAACGGGATCGAGGACGGGGGAAAGGACGACGGCGGGAGCAGGGCCGGTGGTCGGAGCGGGGGCGGGGAAGGTGCCGGCAGTGGTGCTGGATCGGTCGCCGGAGGACCCGCGGCCCCTGTCCCCGGCAACGAAGCCGAGCAGTGGTACCGGCAGGCCGCCGCGCGTGGGCATCAGCGGGCCGCGCTGCAGCTCGGGGCGATCCTGGAGAAGCGGGGTGAGCTCAAGGAGGCCGGGCGCTGGTATCTGACGTCCGCCAAGGACGGCGAGGCCCGGGCCGCCTGCGCGCTCGGGTTCCTGCTGCGCGACGCCGGTGACACCGAGAGCGCCGCCGTGTGGTGGCTGCGCGCCGCCCAGGACGGCGACGGCAACGCGGCCAACGCGCTGGGCGCGCTGCACGCCGAGCGCGGCGAGACACAGACCGCCGAGCGCTGGTACCGGGCCGCGATGGACGCCGGTGACGTGAACGGCGCGTACAACCTCGGGCTGCTCTGCGCCGAGCAGGCGCGCACCGCGCAGGCCGAGCAGTGGTACCGGCGCGCGGCCTACGCCGGACACCGCGAGGCGGCCAACGCGCTCGCCGTGCTGCTGCTCCAGGGCGGCGACGCGACCGGCGCCGAGCCCTGGTTCTCCAAGGCGGCCGAGGCCGGCAGCGTGGACGCGGCCTTCAACCTGGGGATCCTCTTCGCCGGGCGCGGCGAGGAGGCCGTAGCGCTGCCCTGGTACGAGCGGGCGGCTGCCGCCGGGCACACGGAAGCGGCGCTCCAGGTCGGGATCGCCCGGCTGCGGGACGGCGACGAGCAGGAGGCCGAACGGCATCTGCGGTGCGCCGCCGGCGGGGGGAGCGCGGAGGCGGCGTACCGGCTGGCCTCGGTGCTCGACGCGCGGCGACCGCCGGCGCCCGCGCACGAGCTGGGCGAGCAGGTGCACGAGAAGACCGAGTGCGAGGAGTGGTACGAGCGGGCGGCCTCCCAGGGGCACCGGCGTGCCCAGGTGCGGGTCGGGATGCTGTCGGCCGCGCGCGGGGATGTGGTCGAGGCGGCTCGGTGGTACCGGGAGGCGGCCGAGGCAGGGTCGCGCAACGGGGCTTTCAATCTTGGGCTGTTGCTGGCTCGGGAGGGGAGCGAGCCGGAGGCTGCGGTGTGGTGGGCGCGGGCCGCTGACGCGGGGCACGGGCGGGCGGCGTTGCGGCTGGCTCTGGTTTACGCGCGTCGCGGCGAGCTGGCGGAGGGGCAGCGGTGGGCTGATCGGGCCGTGTCCCTGGGGCCGGTGGAGGTGTCGGAGCGGGCGGCTCGGTTGCGGGATGCGTTGCGGCAGGAGCTGACGGCGTAAGGGGTGTGTTCTTCGCCCCCGCCGCCCCTACCCGTCCCGTCCCTGGGAGCTGGGCCCCCGGACCCCCGCTTCGGCCTGGACGGCCTCGTCCTCAAACGCCGGACGGGCTGAGGGCGTCGACCGGTGCTGAGAAGTGCGGGTGCGCTGACCTGCGCTGTTAAACGATTTGCTTCTCTCGGTACGGCTGACGTAGTGTCGTGTTTACCGACGCGGGGTGGAGCAGCTCGGTAGCTCGCTGGGCTCATAACCCAGAGGTCGCAGGTTCAAATCCTGTCCCCGCTACTGAAGGCCGAGGGCCGGAGTCCAGCACATGGATTCCGGCCCTCGGTGTTTCTACGGTTGGTGACCCACCGCTTCCTCGTACAGCGAGCGGTCGACGGTCCGTGACTCTGGGAGCGCGGCCCCCTTTGACACTCCCGCCGCCTTGTAGGCGGCCTGCAAGCGCGTCGTCGTCCCCGCGCGGATCTCCCAGTCCATGGTGAGCGACGGGGTGGATTTCAGGACCGCCTCGTCCGTCTTCAGGAGTTTCGCGAGGTATGCGACGAAGGCGGGGTCGCTCTTGTAGTCGCTCGCGAAGTACGTGTTCACCGTGCGGATGTAGGCCCGGAGGAGGGCCACCCCGGCGTCCACGTCGTCGTGCAGGAGGCTGCGGCCGTACAGCATGCCGCCCAGGGGCTCGCCGAGGGGCTGGCCGCCCAGGAAGGCGTACGCGGGGTTGCCGTCGACCTTGCGCCAGACCGGGTCGAGGAGCCATGCGGAGTCGACGCCGCCGTTCTGGAGGGCGGTGAGGACGTCGGCCGAGCCGAGCTGCTGGTACTGGATCTTGTCGAGGCCGCCGCCGTGGGTCGCGAGGGCTTTCTCCATGGGGTACGCGATCACCGAGCCCTTGCCGATCATCGTGCCCATCCTGCGGCCCGCCATCCGGACGTCCGCCGCCGCCTCGCCCTTCTTCAGCTTCACCCACAGGCCGCTCTTCGAGTCGGCGTCGGGCGAGAAGTTCCCGGCGACCCACTTGATGTCGAAGCCGCCCTTGATCCCGTTCATGACGGCCGCTTCCGGAGCCGCCCACATCGCGTCGATGTCCCCCTTCGCGAGGAGGGGGAGTGCGTCCGGGGTCGGGAGCACCTTGAGCGTGACGTCCAGGCCCTCCTTCTTGAACTCGCCCTTGTCCAGTGCGACTTCGAGCGGGGCCACGTACTCCGCACTCAGCGTTCCCGTCGCGATCGTCAACTTCGTGGTTTTGGGGAGGGGTTGCGGGGCCGGGGTGAGTGGCTTGCAGCGGGCCGGGGTGCGGGTGGGGGAGAGGTCCGCCGGGTCCGTCCAGGCGGACGTGCCGCAGCCGGTCACGGGTTCGACCGTGCGGTTGCCTGCGGCCGCCGTGGCCGAACTCCCGGCGTCGTCCGCGTACTTGGACGAACAGCCCGCCGACGCCAGCACCGCCGCCACGACGACCACCACACCGTACGCACGCCGTCTCACGACTGCCCCCGTCCTCGGTCACGCGGTGCCCACGGAGTGAGCAACCGGCCTGCCACCCGCACCAGTTCGGAGAAGACGACCCCCAGGACCGCGACGCACACGATGCCGACGAACATGACGTCGTTCTGGAAGAGCGCGCGGGAGTCGAAGATCAGGTGGCCCAGGCCGTTCGTCGCGGCGATCTGTTCCGAGGCGACGATGACGAGCACGGCCACGCCCGCCGCGATCCGCGCGCCCACCAGGACCGCGGGCAGGGAGGCCGGGAGGAGGACGTGGCGGAACATCTGCCAAGGGGAGGCGCCGAAGACCTGGCCCGCGTCGCGGTGGCCGGAGGGGATCGCGACGACCGCCGACATCGTCGAGATCCACACGAAGAAGAAGACCGTGGCGGCCACCAGGGCCAGTTGGGGACCCTCGCCCAGGCCGAACATGTTCAGGAAGACAGGCAGCAGGGCCAGTTTCGGTACGACGTACAGGGCGTCCAACAGCGGTTCCAGCGCGGCCCGGACGAGCGGGAGGGAGCCCATCAGCAGGCCCAGGGCGTAGCCGGCCGCCGTGCCGATCGCGTAGCCGCCCAGGACGCGCCGGGTGGTGGCCCACACGTCCGGCCACAGGTCGCCGGCGGTGGCACGGTCCCAGCCGTCGGAGAGGATCGTGGAGGGGGCCGGGTAGACGCGGGGGTCGATCCAGCCCTGGGTGGTGGCCAGTTGCCACCAGAGGACCAACGCGAGGGGTACGGCCACGGCGAGGGACAGTTCCAGTGCGCGTCGGCGGCGGTGGGTGCGTACGGGACGGAGTTCCTGCGGACCGGGGCGGCGGACCAGGACCGCATCCTCGCGGTCGGGGGCGACGGTCGTCATGCGGGCACCACCGCCTCCTTGCGCAGCAGCTCCCACAACTCGCTCTTCAGGGCGGTGAATTCGGGGGTGTCGCGGATGTCGCCGGTGCGTGGGCGCGGGAACGGCGGACGGTGTTCGGCGATGATCCGGCCCGGGCGGGCGGACATCACCAGCACGCGGTCACCGAGCACGAGCGCCTCCTCCAGGCTGTGCGTGATGAAGAGGGTGGTGGTGCGCAACGCCTGGGTGAGATCGAGGAGTTCGTCCTGGAGGATCGTGCGGAGTTGGGCGTCCAGGGCGGCGAACGGCTCGTCCATCAGCAGGAGTTCGGGTTCTACGGCCAGTGCGCGGGCGATGGCGACCCGCTGGCGCATGCCGCCGGAGAGGGTCGCGGGGTAGGCGTCCGCGAAGTCGGCGAGGCCCATGCGGATCAGCCACTCGTCGGCGCGGGCGTTGGCCTCGCGGCGCGGGACGCGCTGGACGTCCATGCCGAAGCGGACGTTGGCGCGGACCGACTTCCAGTCGTAGATGCCGTAGTCCTGGAAGATCATGGCCGCCGGGCGGGGGCTGGACGTGCGGATCTCCAGGGTGCCCGTGCTGGGGCGCAGGAGGCCCGCGGCGATGCGCAGCAGGGTGGATTTTCCGCAGCCGGACGGGCCGACCAGGCAGACGAACTCGCCGGGGGCGACGGTGAGTTCGAGCGGGCCGAGGGCGTGGACCTGGTGCGGGGCGCGGCCGAAGGCGCGGGTCAGTCGGGTGGCGTGGAGTTTTGGGTGCGGGTCTCCCACGGTTGCTCCTCGCGGAGTTCGGTACGGGTGTGAGTACGGGGGGTGGGGAGTGCCGCACGACGATATGACGGACCGTCAGATTCGGGAAGGCTGTAGGCAGCACAAAGCCCCGGCGTCCGTGTCGAACGGATGCCGGGGCCGGTGCGAGGACTTGCTACGCGCTCGCGCAGTTGGGGCACAGCCCGCGGTACGTCACCTCGACGTCCGAGACCGTGAAGCCGAAGCGCTCCGAGTCGGGGAGGTCGGCGAGCGGGTTGCCGCCCGGGTGGACGTCGCGGATCTGGCCGCAGTTGGCGCAGACCAGGTGGTGGTGCGGGCTGTGCGCGTTGGGGTCGTAGCGCTTGGCGCGCTTGTCCGTGGCGACTTCGAGGACCTCGCCGAGGGAGACCAGCTCGCCCAGCGTGTTGTAGACCGTCGCCCGGGAGATCTCGGGGAGCTTGGCCACGGCGCGGGAGTGGACCTCGTCGGCGGTCAGGTGCACGTGGTCGCCGTCGAGCACTTCGGCCACGACGCGCCGCTGTGCGGTCATCCGCCATCCGCGTCCGCGCAGCCGCTCCAGAAGGTCACTCATGCAGGCCAGCCTAACAGCAACGTGACCAGTTCCCGAATAGGTGTGACTTTGGAGGGCTGCCGGACTTGGACTGGATCCAACTAATTCCGGACGGCTGTCAGGCCGGTACCTGCTGTCGTGCGGGTGCCCAGCAGCGGATGATGTCGCGCACCGAGACGATGCCGGCGGGCTCGGCGCGGTCGAGGACGATGAGATGACGGAAGCCACCGTGGGCCATCGCGCTCGCCGCGTCCTCCAGGGTCCAGGCCGGGGTGGCGAACACGACGTCGGTGGTGGTGTGGGCGTGGGCGCGCTCGGTGTCCGGGTCCTGGCCCCGGCCGAGCGAGTTGAGGATGTCCCGTTCGGTGAGGATCCCGATGCCGCCGGCGTCCGGATCGAGGACCACGGCCGCGCCGACATGGCGCGAGGCCATCAGGGCGGCTGCCTGGCGGAGGGTGTGGGCGGGGCCGATGGTGAGAACCACCGTGCTCATGGCGTCGCGGACCAGCATGGGATGAGGCCACCTCCTAGGGAATCCGGACGGTTCACGGACCTCGGGGCCGGTGGTCGTCCGGCCCCGGTCCGCTAGTTACCGGATTCACAAGTTCACAAGTGGGGGAACTCTCAGAGTCGCAGGTAAAGCACGGGTCAACAAGAGGGCGCGCGCGGCCGGTTGGGGGCGTGTGCAGGCGTCCCGTGGTGCTCAGTAGCGCATGTTCAGATACCCCAGGAACTCGTCGTGCAGGATCCCGTTCGACGCCGCCGCGTTGCCGCTGTGCGGGCCCGGGCGGCCGTCGAGGCCCGTGAAGGTGCCGCCGGCCTCGGTGACGATGATCGCGTTGGCGGCCATGTCCCAGAGGGAGAGTTCGGGTTCGGCGCAGATGTCGACCGAGCCCTCGGCGACCATCATGTAGGGCCAGAAGTCGCCGTACGCGCGCGTGCGCCACACCTCGCGGGTCAGGTCCAGGAAGCCGCCGAGTCGGCCCTGGTCCTCCCAGCCGGTGAGCGAGGAGTACGCGAAGGAGGCGTCCGCCAGCTTCGAGACCTGGGAGACGCGCAGCCGGGACGCGGAGGACAGGCTGCGTCCGGTGTAGGCGCCGTGGCCCTTCGCGGCCCACCAGCGGCGGCCAAGGGCGGGCGCGGAGACCAGGCCGACGACGGGCTGGTAGCCGCCCTCCGCCGCCTCCGTCAGGGAGATCAGCGTGGCCCACACCGGGACGCCGCGCACGTAGTTCTTGGTGCCGTCGATCGGGTCGATCACCCAGCGGCGGGGGCCGGTGCCCTCGACGCCGTACTCCTCGCCGATGACCGCGTCGCGCGGGCGGGCGCGCTGCAGATGGCCGCGGATGAGTTCCTCGGCGGCCTTGTCGGCCTCGCTGACCGGAGTCATGTCCGGCTTGGTCTCGACCTTGAGATCGAGCGCCTTGAACCGGGCGGTCGTCGCGGCGTCGGCGGCGTCCGCGAGGACGTGGGCGAGGCGCAGGTCATCGTGATAGTCGGCCATGCGTGAACCGTATCTTCAGGGGTCGGCGCGGGGCTACAGGGTCCGGTGGGCGGAACGGGAGGTGAGGGACCCGGAGGAGACCGTCAAGGGGGAACCCCCGCCCCAACTCCCGCGCGCAATGGCCGAAGTGCGCCCCCCGGCGCAGCCGCGAACCCTTGACAGTGCTCCCGTGCGCGTCAAATCTGGGCGCAGAGCCGCTCGTCCCCGGGAGGCGAATGATGCCTGCAGCGCGGGAATCCCTGTTGGACGCCGCCTATACGGCGCTGGCACGCAGGCCGTGGTCCACCGTACGGATGGTGGACGTGGCGGCCGCGGCCGGAGTGTCCCGGCAGACGCTGTACAACGAGTTCGGCAGCAAGGAGGGGCTCGCGCGGGCGCTGGTCAGAAGGGAGGCCGACGGCTATCTCGTCGGCGTCGACCGGGCCCTCGGCGCGCATGCCGACGCCCGTGAGCGGCTGACCGCGACCGCCGAGTGGACCACGTCGGCGGCCCGCGAGAACGCGCTGGTGCGGGCCATGCTCACCGGCTGCTGGAGCGAGCGGCTGCCCTCGCCGACGCTGTCCGCGGTGCCGTCCTCCTCCGCCGTACCGGCACAGCGCAGGGCCGACGGACCGCTGCCCTCGCCCGGCGACTTCGTGGCGGTCGTCCGCGACCGTGCCGTGGCCGCGCTGGCCGGTCCCGGAGCGCCCCGGCCGGACACCGCGGACCTGGCCCGCTCCTGCGAACTCGTCGTGCGCCTAGCCCTGTCCTGCGTGGCGGCGCCACCGGGTGAGGGCGGCGTCGGTGAACTGGTGCGCAGCGCGCTCACCCCGGTCCACCGGGCCCTGGTCACCTAGGACGTCAGTGGGCGGAACCGGACAGCTGGAGTCCGATGACCCCGATGATGACGAAGCTGATCGACACGATCTTCAGGGTGGACACCAGGTCGCCGAGGAAGACCATGCCGTAGATCGCGGTGCCCGCCGCGCCGATGCCGGTCCACACGGCGTAGGCGGGGCCCACGTCGAGCTTCTTCAGGGAGAGGGTGAGCAGGCCGAAGCTGCCCAGCGCGAAGGTGCAGAAGGCGACGGTCGGCCACAGGCGCGTGAAGCCATGGGACAGCTTCAGGCACACGGCGAACCCGGTCTCCAGAATTCCGGCCACGACAACCAGCAGCCACGCCATGTGCTGTCCTCCCGTTTGTCCGGCTCGGTGCGATTATGCACTTACCGAACTTGAGTCCCCACAAACACGCGGTGGTCGGCCGGTGATCAGTCGCCCTCGGTTCGCTCCCGGGTGGCCAGCAGCCGCCGTAGCGAATAGAGCCGCTGCGGGTCGGCGTGGCCGTCGGCCACCCACTGGTCCAGGGCGCAGTCCGGCTCGTCGTGACTGCACGCGCGTGGGCAGTTCTCCGTGCCGGGCTCCAGGTCGGGGAAGGCCTTGATGACCCGGGACGGGTCCACGTGATGCAGGCCGAAGGAACGGACGCCCGGGGTGTCGACCACCCAGCCCGAGTCGTCCGGCAGCGGGATCGCGCGGGCCGAGGTCGTGGTGTGCCGGCCGCGCCCGGTCACGGCGTTGACGATGCCGGTGCTGCGCCGCCGCTCCAGCGAGACCAGCGCGTTCACGAGGGTCGTCTTGCCGACGCCGGAGTGCCCGACGAACGCGGTGATCTTGCCGTCGAGCTGCTTGCGGACCCGCTCCACCGCGCTGCCGTTCTCCAGCTCCTCGCGGCTCGTGACGACGTACGGGACACCCAACGCGCCGTACAGCTCAAGGAGTTCGTCGGGCGAGGCCAGGTCCGACTTGGTCAGGACGAGCAGCGGGTCCAGGCCGCCGTCGTAGGCCGCGACCAGGCAGCGGTCGATGAGGCGGGGGCGCGGCTCGGGGTCGGCGAGGGCGGTGACGATGGCGAGCTGGTCGGCGTTGGCGACGACCACGCGCTCGTACGGGTCGTCGTCGTCGGCCGTGCGGCGCAGCACCGAGGTGCGCGGCTCGATGCGGATGATCCGGGCGAGGGTGTCCTTGTCGCCGGACAGGTCGCCGATGATGCCGACCCGGTCGCCGACCACCGCCGCCTTCCGGCCCAGTTCGCGGGCCTTGACGGCCATCACGACCCGGTCCTCGACCAGGCAGGTCAGGCGCCCCCGGTCGACGGTGAGGACCATGCCCTCGACCGCTTCCTCGTGCTTGGGGCGGATGTTCGTACGCGGCCGGTTGCCCTTGCGGTTCGGGCGCTGGCGGATGTCGTCCTCGTCGGTGTTCTTGCCGTAGCGGCGCATGGCGTGTGTCCCCTACGCCCCATCGCTCCCGAGCATCCCGGTCCACAGGTCGGGGAAGTCCGGGAGGGTCTTCGCGGTGGTCGCCACGTTCTCGATCTGCACGCCCTCGACCGCGAGGCCGATGATCGCGCCCGCGGTGGCCATGCGGTGGTCCTCGTACGTGTGGAAGATCCCGCCGTGCAGGCGGCGCGGGCGGATGTGCAGACCCTCGGCGGTCTCGGTCACGTCACCGCCCAGCTCGTTGATCTCCTTGGTGAGCGCGGCCAGCCGGTCCGTCTCGTGCAGCCGGAGGTGCGAGACGCCCCGCAGGGTCGAGGGGGAGTCGGCGAGCGCGGCCACGGCCGCGATGCCGGGGGTCAGCTCGCCGACCTCGCCCAGGTCCACATCGATACCGTGGATCACACCCGAACCGGTGAACTCCAGCCCGTACTCGGTGAGTTCGCAGGAACCACCCATCTCGGTGAAGATCTCCCGCAGTCGGTCACCGGGCTGCGTCGTCCGCGCAGGCCAGTCCGGTACGACGACCTTGCCGCCGGCCACCAGCGCCGCCGCGAGGAACGGCTGCGCGTTCGACAGATCCGGCTCGATGGTCAGGTCCCGGCCCAGCAGCGCGCCCGGCGTCACCCGCCAGACGTTCGGCTCGCCGCCCGACTCCGGGGTGTCCACCTGGGCGCCCACCGCGCGCAGCATGTCGACGGTCATGCGGATGTGGGGCATGGAGGGGAGGGAGGAGCCGATGTGACGGACCTCTACGCCCATGTTGAAGCGCGGGCCCGAGAGCAGCAGCGCGCTCACGAACTGCGACGACGAGGACGCGTCGATCTCCACCGGCCCGCCGTCCAGCGCGCCCCCGCCGTGCACGGTCAACGGCAGCGCGCCCCGGCCGTCGTCGTCGATCCGGGCACCGAGCACGCGCAGGGCGTCGATCACGCCGTTCAGGGGGCGTTCGTACGACCTCGGGTCGCCGTCGAAGCGGATGGGGCCGTCGGCCAGCGCGGCGACCGGCGGCAGGAAGCGCATCACCGTGCCCGCGTTGCCGACGTCCACCGTGGCCGGGCCGTGCAGGCCCGACGGGATGACCCGCCAGAACTCGCCGGAGCCCTTCTCCGTGCCCACGCCCTCCTCGATGCCCACGCCCATCGCGCGCAGGGCGCCGGCCATCAGGAGGGTGTCGCGGGAGCGGAGGGGGCGGCGGAGCCAGCCCGGTTCGCTGGCGAGGGCTGCTAGGACGAGGGCGCGGTTGGTGACGGACTTGGACCCCGGGACGTGGACCGTCGCGTTGACGGCTCCGGCGGCGGTGGGGGCGGGCCAGAGGGCGGTTTGGTCGTTGTTCGGGGCCATGTGACCCACTGTATAAGTAGGCCGTCTTTCGGGTGCTGCGCCGTCGTGGCTGGTCGCGCCCGCGCGGCGGAGCCGCAAATCGATACAGCCACGCGCCCCTGGTGACTCGCCACTTCGGGGCTTGTCACAATTCCAACAACCACCGTCCGCCGCCTATCAGCGAGCAAAGCGACACCAGGTGGAAGAGGAACAGCCACAGACCCGCCGGTACGTGCGTCAGGCGCGCCAACTGGTCCGCGTCCGAGTCGCCCGCTCCACCCCTCGACCTCTTCGCCTGCAACTCGAACGCCGGACGCACCCCACCCAGCAGCAGGAACCACACCACCGCGTACGCGAACGCCGCCTGCACCTGAGGGCCCGTCAGCCACGACACCAGGAGGAAGGCCGCGCCGCTCAGGATCACCGTCAAGGCGCCGTACGCGTTGCGGATCATCACCAGCATGGCGATGAGCAGGAGGGTCGACAGCCACAGGAGGAGGGTGATGTGGCCGGCGCCCAGGAGGGCGGCGCCGCCCAGGCCCAGGAGTGGGGGAGCGGTGTAGCCGGCGGCTGCCGTGAGGATCATGCCGAGGCCGTGCGGCTTGCCGCGGCTGACGGTGAGGCCGCTGGTGTCGGAGTGCAGGCGGATGCCGGTGAGGGTGCGGCCGGTGAGGAGGGCCACCAGGCCGTGGCCGCCCTCGTGGGCGATGGTGATGGCGTTGCGGGAGACGCGCCAGAGTCCGTGCGGGACGACCACGGCGAGCGCGGCGACCATGGTGGCGATCACCACCCACAGATCCGGGTCGGGCTGGCTGCCGAAGACCTCGTCCCAGAGGGCGGGTATCGAGGCGATTGCGGTGCTGTCCATTGGCGGCGGAGGCTCCCGTGGGTGTCGATATACAGGGGCTGGCGCGTAGCGCCATCGTTGAGGGGTGGTGGTCGGGTGACGGGCGGGCCTGGCAGTCTGGCATGTATGTGCGGACGGTATGCAGCTAGTCGTGGGCCCGAGGATCTCGCAGGAGTCTTTGAGATCGAGAAGTGGGAGCCCGAGGAGGTTCTGGCCCCCGACTACAACGTGGCCCCGACCAAAGAGGTCTATGCAGTCCTCGACCGTCCACTTAAGGACGCGGACAGCCCGAAGCCGGTTCGCCAGCTGCGCAAGCTCAAATGGGGGCTCGTGCCGAGCTGGTCGAAGACCCCCGAGGGCGGCGCGCGGATGATCAACGCCCGCGCGGAGACCGTGCACGAGAAGCCGTCCTACCGCCGCGCCTTCGCCGCCCGGCGCTGCATCGTCCCCGCCGACGGCTACTACGAGTGGGTCACCGCCAAGGACGAGCGCGAGCTGGAGGTCGAGGGGAAGAAGAAGCGGCAGCGCAAGCAGCCGTACTTCGTGCTTCCCGCCGACGGGTCGGTGTTCGCGATGGCCGGGCTGTACGAGTTCTGGCGGGACCGGACCCTGCCCGACGACCATCCGCTGGCCTGGTGGGTCACCTGCTCGGTGATCACGACCGAGGCGGAGACGACCCCGCTCGCGGTCGCCCCGGCGGACGGGCCGTACGCACTCGCCGACATCCACCCCCGGATGCCCCTGATGCTCACCCCGGACCGCTGGGACGCCTGGCTCGACCCCTCCCGCACCGACCCCGACGACCTGCGCGAGCTGCTCGCCCCGCCGCCCGCCGGGCTGATGCGCGCCTACCCGGTGTCCACGGCCGTCAGCAACGTCCGCAACAACGGGCCGGAGCTGCTGAAGGAACTGGAAGGTCCGGAAGAAGGCACACTCTTCTGATGTGAGCGACATCATCGAGACCGACGCGGGGACCGCCCGCATCACCTGGCACAGGGCGAAGCAGGCGCGGTTCGTGCTGGCCGTCAGTCACGGGGCAGGCGGTGGCATCGAGGCCCGGGATCTCCAGGCCCTCGCGGCCGTCCTCCCCGCGCACGGCGTGACCGTCGCGCTGGTCGAGCAGCCGTGGCGGGTGGCCGGGAAGAAGGTGGCGCCCGCGCCGAAGACGCTGGACGTGGGCTGGCGGGGCATCTGGCCGGCCGTCGCGAAGCCCGGGCTGCCGGTGATCTCCGGGGGCCGTAGTGCCGGAGCGCGCGTGGCCTGTCGTACGGCGACGGAGCTGGGCGCCGCCGCCGTCCTCGCCCTGAGCTTCCCGCTGCATCCGCCCGGCAGGCCGGAGAAGTCGCGGGCCGACGAGCTGCTCGGGGCCGGGGTGCCCACGCTCGTCGTACAGGGCGGGAACGACCCCTTCGGGAAGCCGGCCGAGTTTCCCGAGGGCGGCTTCGAACTGGTCGAAGTGCCGTACGGCGATCATGGGTTCGCGGTGCCGATGGGGGTCCCCCCGCGCGAGCGAAGCCGAGCGTGGGGGAGGGCGGAGACCGGCCAGGAGCAGGCCCTGGAGATCATCACGGGGCGCGTGGTGGAGTGGACTCGAACACTCGGGTAGGGAGTGGGAATGCCGAGACCCTTACCACTGTTGTGGCGGACACAGAGAGTCGTAGAAAGGAAGTCCGCCGCATGGGTTCGACCTTCTGCCCGGCCCGTAGCAGCCGCTCCGACCTGGACTGGTCGGTGCTGCACGCGACCAAGGCCACCCCTATTGGGGCGGCGGGCGGACCGGATCGTCGTCTATCCTCCGATTCTGGTGGCATCGGCTTCGGTGCTGCCCGGAATCTTGAGGAGGTGGGTCCGGTTCCCGGTACCGACGCAGGGACCGAACACGGCCAGGCGGAGCAGCCCGAGGGCCAGGGCACGAGCACGGAGTCCACGGCGGAGCGCAGTGCGCGCTTCGAGCGGGACGCGCTCGAATTCCTCGACCAGATGTACTCGGCCGCGCTGCGTATGACCCGCAACCCGGCCGACGCCGAGGACCTGGTGCAGGAGACGTACGCCAAGGCGTACGCGTCGTTCCACCAGTTCCGCGAGGGCACCAACCTCAAGGCGTGGCTGTACCGGATCCTGACCAACACGTTCATCAACTCGTACCGCAAGAAGCAGCGCGAGCCCCAGCGTTCCGCGGCCGAGGAGATCGAGGACTGGCAGCTCGCGCGTGCCGAGTCGCACATGTCGACCGGTCTGCGCTCCGCCGAGTCGCAGGCGCTCGACCATCTGCCCGACTCGGATGTGAAGGAAGCCCTCCAGGCCATCCCGGAGGAATTCCGCATCGCCGTGTATCTCGCGGACGTAGAGGGCTTTGCGTACAAGGAGATCGCGGACATCATGGGGACACCCATCGGTACGGTGATGTCCCGGCTGCACCGGGGCCGCCGTCAACTGCGTGGCATGCTCGAGGACTACGCGCGTGACCGCGGACTGGTCCCGGCCGGTGCCGGGGAGTCGGACGAAGCGAAAGGCTCGGGCTCATGAGCTGCGGTGACCATCACGAGACGGACTGCAGTGAAGTCCTGGCGCATCTCTACGAGTTCCTGGACCGGGAGATGCCGGACGCGGACTGCACCAAGTTCGAGGTGCACTTCGAGGAGTGCTCGCCGTGCCTGGAGAAGTACGGCCTGGAGAAGGCCGTGAAGAAGCTCGTGAAGCGGTGCTGCGGGCAGGACGACGTGCCGACGGACCTCCGCTCCAAGGTGATGGGACGCCTGGAGATGATCCGGTCGGGGCAGGTCGTGCCCGAGCATGACGTGGCGGCTTCTCCGCAGGAGTCCTGAACGGACTGTCGTCACTCGAATGTGCTAATCCGCGGGTGATACGCCCGCACCTTCCCCCTGGTCGCCCTAGGCTCCTCGGCCTGGACAGGCATGGTCGGGGGGAAGGGCGTCAGCCATGGAGGCGACACCGGCACGGGCACGTGCGTACGTGGTCTGTGTCGTCCTCGGGGCGCTGCTCTGCCTGCTCCCGCTGCCGACCGTCCACGCACCCTGGTGGGCGGTCGTGCTGTTGGCGGCCCTCTACGCCGGCTGCGAGCAGATCGCCCGCCGCCGGTTCGCGGGCACCTTCTACCCGGTCCTGCTCGCCGCCGCCTTCCTCCTCCCACCGCCCGCCGCCGCGCTCGTACCGCTGCCGGGCGCGCTGTTCTCCCACGTCGACGAGGGCCCGCCCTGGCTGCGGCGGAGCTGGCGGGCCGCACAGCTCGCGCTCGCCGTGTGGGCGGCCGGCCGCGTGCACTGGGCGCTGGGCGGCCGGAACGCGGTCGTCGCCTCCGACTTCCCGTACGCCCTGCTGCCCGCCCTCGCCGCCGTCCTCGCCTTCTGCCTGGTCCTGACCGCCCTCGACGGCGGGATCCTGGCCCTCGCCGAGCGGATGCCGGTTCGACGGGCCTGGCGCGGTCTGTTTCTACGATCCCTGGCGCCCATCGGCGTCCACGGGCTCGCCGGGCTGATGATGGCCGTCCTGTGGCGCAGCCCCTACGGCCCGGTCGCCGCGCTGCTCGTGCTGCTGCCGATGGGGGTGTCCTGGTGGGTGTTCGCCCAGTACCACCGGGAACACGCCGCCCACCAGGCCACCATCCGCGCCCTCGTCCAGGCCGTCGACATCAAGGACGGGTACACCCGCGGGCACAGCGAGCGGGTCGGACAGGCGTCGATGATGATCGCGCGGGAGTTGGGGATGGACGACTCGCGGGTGGAAGTGCTGCGCTTCGCCGGGATCCTGCACGACGTGGGGAAGCTGGGCGTTCCCACACGCCTGCTGCGCAAGGACGGGCCGCTCACCCCCGAGGAGCGGCGGGTGATCGAACTGCATCCCGAGTACGGGCACGAGATCGTGCGCGGTATCGGCTTTCTCGGGGAGGCCCGTGCGGCCGTCCTGCACCACCACGAACGACTGGACGGCAGCGGGTACCCGTACGGGCTGCTGGGCAGCCAGATCCCGGAGTCCGCGCGGGTGGTCGCCGTGGCCGACGCCTTCGACGCGATGACGTCGACGCGGTCCTACCGGAGGGCTCGCCCGGTGCAGGCAGCTCTGGCGGAGCTGGAGCGGTGTGCGGGGGCGCAGTTCGATCCGCGCATGGTGGCCGCGCTGATGCTGGCCCTCGGCAAGTACGGCTGGCGGCCCGCCGTGACCGCGGACGAGCCCGCCGACCTCGTGCCGCCGCCCGCGCCGGTCCCGAGCCGGCCAGGTGTACGCCGATGACGCCGCGCCGAAACCCCCTGCCCCTCACCCTCATCCACACCTCCGCCGCCCTCCTCGCCACCGCCTCCCTCGCCGTCACCCTCTGGACCGGCCTCGAAGAGCGCGGAGTCGCTCTCGCCTTCGGACTCCTTGTCGCCGTGGGGGAGTTGAGCCGGTGGAACGGGACGAGCGGGCTCGGACTCAGGGAGACCGCCCCGCTCGGCGCCGCCGGCGCCCTCTCCTACGCACTGCTCGGCGCCGACGCCGGCCGGCCCACCCACCACGGCGCCTTCCAGGTCGTCACCGTGGTCGTCGCCGCCTCCCTCGTCGGCTGTGTGCCGCACATCGCGCGCGGCCGGAGCCGCACCCCCGACCACCTGGCGCGCCGCGTGCTGACCGTCGGCTTCGCCGCCGTCTGCTTCCAACCCCTGTACAACCAAGGGGTGTTCGGCCACTGGGGCGGCCCCGCCTACGCCCTCCTCCTGCTCGCGCTCCTCGCCCTCACCGCCCTCTGCGACGCCGTGCTCGCCGCCGCACTCGCCCACTCCCGCACCCGCTGGCCCTTCGGCCCGCTGCTCCGCGACGAGCTGCGGGGCATGCTCGGTATCGGGTCCGCCGTCTGCGCGACCGGCGCGGTGATGGCGCTCGCGGTCGCCGTCGTCGGGCTGTGGGCGCTGCCCGTCTTCTCCGTGCCGCTGCTGCTGACCCAGCTGTCCTTCCGGCGGTACGCGGCCGTGCGGGACACCTACCGGCAGACCATCACCTCCCTCGCCCGCTCCACCGAGATCGCCGGGTACACCCCGGCCGGGCACGCCCGCCGGGTCGCCGCGCTCTGCCAGGCGGTCGGGCGGGACCTGGGACTGTCCGAACCCGACCTCACCGTCCTGGAGTACGCAGCCCTGATGCACGACATCGGCCAGCTCAGCCTCGTCGACCCGGTACCGGCCGGAGCCACCGCCGTACTCCCCGTGGCCGAGCAGCGGCGGATAGCCCTGCTCGGCGGGGCCGTCGTACGGCAGACCGGGGTGAGTCCTCAGGTGGCGGCCGTCGTGGAGCGGCAGGCCGACCCGTGCCGGGAGCAGCCGGTCTCCGCGCGGATCGTCCGGGCCGTGAACGCGTACGAGGAGAAAACCCGGGCAGGAGGCCCCGGCGGGCCCCTCCAGGCGTTGGAGGAGCTGCGCCTCGGGACCGCCGGGGACTACGCTCCCGAGGTCGTGGAAGCGCTGGCCCGGGTGCTCTCCCGTGGCTGTCTGACCTTGCCTTCGGCTGGGTAACCCATGGGTAATGAGCGCCCTCCCAGCCGTACGTGGTTGGATGCGAAGAAGTGGGTGTCCGGGGGCAGAGCCAGCCCAACGAACGGAACTGGCAGGCGGGAATCGTGAGGATCTTCGGCAAGGGACGGCACCGGCCCTCCGCCTCCTGGCGGCAGGCCACAGACCGCGCGTTCACGCTGATCGGCGACGGTCGCTACGAGGACGCGGGCGCGCTGCTGACACGTGCCGCCGATCTGGAACCCTGGCTGTCCGAGTCCTGGTTCAATCTCGCCCTGCTCCACAAGTTCCGGCACGACTGGGAGCAGGCCCGGGCGGCCGGGCTCCGCGCGGTCGCGCTGCTGGAGCGGGAGGCCGGCGCACCTGACTGGTGGAACGTGGGCATCGCGGCCACCGCCCTCCAGGACTGGCCGCTGGCCCGGCGGGCCTGGCAGGCGTACGGGCTGCGGGTGCCGGGCGGGGTCACCGCGGCGGGCGAGCCCGCTGGCATGGACCTCGGCAGCGCGGCCGTACGGCTGTCTCCCGAGGGGGAGGCCGAGGTCGTGTGGGGGCGGCGGCTGGATCCCGCGCGGATCGAGGTGCTGTCCATTCCGCTTCCCTCGTCCGGGCGACGCTGGGGTGAGGTCGTGCTCCATGACGGGGTGCCGCACGGTGAGCGGACCACGGCGGCCGGGCACTCCTACCCCGTGTTCGACGAGATCGAGCTGTGGGCGCCGTCGCCCGTGCCGACGTGGGTGGTGCTGCTGGAGGCTGCCGCTGAGGCCGACCGGGACGCGTTGGAGCAGTTGGCGGCGGACGCGGGGTTCGCGGCGGAGGACTGGTCGTCCTCGGTGCGGTTGCTGTGCCGGATGTGTTCGGAGTCCCGGATGCCTTCCGATGAGGGTGACGGGGAGCATCTGGATCCGCACGATCACAGTGAGCCGGGGCATCCTGGGCCGCTCGGTCATCGGACCGATGGGCAGTTGTGGGTGCCGGAGCGGGAGTGCGGGTTGGCTGCGCCGGCTTCGCTGGTTCGGGGGTTGCTGGACGGGTGGGTTGCCGACAGCCCGGATTCAAGGGACTGGCGGGATTTGGAAGAGGTCTGCTGAGGTCGATCTTTGGCTGCGGGCCGGTGGGGGCTGAGCGCGCTCACGCGGCGGAGCCGCAGATATGCACAGCCCCGCGCCCCCAAAAAACTCCACGTACCCTGTATCAGCAACTCACCCCCCTTGGTTTTGAGGAAGGCGTTCGTCGGCATGGCGCAGCAGGACACCGATCAGCAGCACGTGGGCGTGCTTCCCGTGGACGACGAGGGGTTTGTCGTCGATACCGAGGGGACCGAGGAGCGTGAGGCGGCCTGGCGGGAGCGGGGGACCTCGCGGGCGATCACGGTCGTCGGGAATCCGGTGCTGCACAAGGAGTGCGCGGACGTCACCGAGTTCGGTGCGGAGCTGGAGTCGCTGGTGGCGGACATGTTCGCCTCGCAGCGCACCGCCGAGGGTGTCGGCCTCGCCGCCAACCAGATCGGCGTCGGCCTGAAGGTCTTCGTCTACGACTGCCCGGACGACGAGGGCAAGCGGCACGTCGGTGTGGTGTGCAACCCGAAGCTGGTCGATCTGCCCGCGGACAAGCGGCACTTGGACGAGAGCAACGAGGGGTGTCTGTCGGTGCCGACCGCGTACGCGCCGCTCGCGCGGCCCGACTACGCCGAGGTGACCGGACAGGACGAGCGGGGCAACCCGATCAAGGTCCGCGGCACCGGCTACTTCGCCCGGTGTCTGCAGCACGAGACCGACCACCTCTACGGCTACCTCTACATCGACCGGCTCTCCAAGCGCGACCGCAAGGACGCGCTGCGGCAGATGGCCGAGAACGAGCCCCGCTACCCCGTGGTCGCCAACGACTGAGTCCCAGGAAGTCCCGGAGAGTCCCAGGGACGATCACAACCCCCTTGCGTACGGCGTCTGTTCAGGTGCACCTCCCTGACCAGGCGCCGTTCGCATGTCCGTCGCACATTCGATCGTTTTCGCTCTCGTGGTGATCCAAAATCAGTCACACGGGGATGGATTCTCGGCACTTGGGGGTAGTGAAGGAAGCAAATCCGTTCCCAGAACGGTCAGTTGTGGTGCTGAATGGGAAGTGCGGGGATACGCAACGGCGCACGCCCGGCACAGCGGGAGGGGCGTGTGCACCTGGCGGCTGAGAGGGGTTTGTTCGTGCCTGCTTTCTCGCACAGCACCACAACGGCATCGACGGCGATCGCCGTTCCACCATCGCTCTCTCTCCCGGTGATCGAGGCGGCGTTTCCCCGGCGACTGCATCCGTATTGGCCGAGGCTCCAGGAGAAGACACGTGTCTGGCTGCTGGAAAAGCGTCTGATGCCGGCGGACAAGGTACGTGAATATGCCGACGGTCTTTGCTACACGGACTTGATGGCCGGGTACTACTTGGGCGCACCGGACGAGGTGCTCCAGGCGATAGCGGACTTCAGCGCGTGGTTCTTCGTCTGGGACGACCGCCATGACCGGGACATCGTGTACGGCCGGCCCGACGCCTGGCGGCGGCTCCGGTTCCGCTTGCACGCCGCTCTGGACTCACCACGCCACCACCTGCTTCACCCGGATCCCCTGGTCGCCGGGTTCGCCGACTGCGTGACGCGGATCTACTCGTTCCTCCCCGCCACCTGGAACGCGCGGTTCGCCCGGCACTTCCACGCCGTGATCGAGGCCTACGACCGGGAATTCCGCAACCGCTTCGAGGGGACCATTCCCGCGGTCGAGGAATATCTGGCACTGCGCCGGCTCACTTTCGCGCACTGGATCTGGACCGATCTGCTGGAAGCGAGTGCGGTGTGTGAACTCCCGGACAGTGTGAGGAAACATCCGGGATATCGGCGTGCGGCGCTGCTCAGTCAGGAATTCGCCGCCTGGTACAACGACCTCTGTTCCCTGCCGAAAGAAATAGCGGGCGACGAGGTCCACAATCTCGGAATCAGTCTCATCAAACACGAGGGACTGACCCTTGAGGACGCGGTCGCCGAAGTGAGGCACCGGGTCGAGGAATGCATCGCCGATTTCCTCGTCGCGGAACAGGAGACCCTACGTCTGGCCGACCGGCTCGACGACGGCACCGTACGGGGAATGGAATTGAGCGCCGCCGTACGGTCCTGCCTCGGCAATATGCGGAACTGGTTCAGTTCCGTCTACTGGTTCCACCACGAGTCCGGCCGTTACATGGTCGACAGCTGGGACGACCGGTCCACACCCCCGTACGTCAACAACGAAGCGGCAGGTGAGAAATGACCGTCGAGTCTGTGAAGCCCGCGGCACCAGAGGTGCCGGAACTCCTTGAGCCGCCCGTCGCGGGCGGCGGAGTCCCGCTGCTCGGCCACGGCTGGAAACTGGTCCGCGACCCGCTGGCCTTCATGGCCCAACTCCGCGACCACGGCGAGGTGGTACGGCTCCGCCTCGGCCCCAAGACGGTGTACGCCGTCACCGCGCCCGCCCTCACCGGGGCCGTGGCGCTGAGCCCCGACTACATCATCGCGGGCCCGCTGTGGGAGTCCCTGGAGGGACTGCTCGGCAAGGAGGGGGTGGCCACCGCCAACGGGCCCACCCACCGGCGCCAACGGCGCATCATCCAGCCCGCGTTCCGGCTCGACGCGATACCCGGCTACGGGCCGGTCATCGAGGAGGAGGTGCACGCGCTCACCGAGCGCTGGCGGCACGGCGGGACGATCGACTGCACCTCCGAGGCCTTCCGGGTCGCCGTGCGGATCGCGGCCCGCTGTCTGCTGCGCGGCGACTTCATGGACGAGCGCGCCGAGCGGCTGTGCGCCGCCCTCGCCACCGTCTTCCGGGGTATGTACCGGCGGATGGTCGTCCCGGCCGGACCGCTCTACCGGCTGCCCCTTCCGGCCAACCGCGAATTCGGCCGGGCGCTGGCCGATTTGCATCTCCTCGTCGACGAGATCGTCGCCGAACGCCGGGCATCTGGTCAAAAGCCGGACGATTTGCTGACGGCGCTGCTGGAGGCGACCGACGAGAATGGCGAGCCGATCGGGGAACAGGAGATCCACGACCAGGTCGTCGCGATCCTGACCCCCGGAAGTGAAACCGTGGCGTCCACGATCATGTCGCTGCTCCAAGTCCTGACCGAACACCCGGAACATACCGACAAGGTATGCGCAGAAGTTGAATCCGTGACGGGCGGACGCCCGGTGGCATTCGACGACGTCCGCGCGCTCACCCACACCAATAATGTCCTCGTCGAGACGCTGCGCCTGTGGCCCGCCGTATGGATATTGACGCGGCGGGCGGTCACCGACACCGAACTGGGCGGCTATCGGATTCCGGCCGGGGCCGACATCATCTACAGCCCCTACGCGATCCAGCGCGACCCGCGTTCGTATGCGCACCACCTGGAGTTCGACCCCGACCGCTGGCTTCCGGAACGGTCCAAGGACGTACCGAAGTTCGCCATGAGCCCGTTCAGCGTGGGCAACCGGAAGTGTCCCAGTGACCACTTCTCGATGGCCCTGCTGAGCCTGTTCACGGCGGCGGTGGCGGCGAAGTACCGCTTCGAGCTGGTGTCCGGCTCCTACGACACCACCCGCGTCGGCATCACCCTCCATCCGCACCGGCTGATGCTCAGGCCGATCCCCAGGTGAGACGAGAGGCGTGCGTTCAGGCGGCTTCCGGGCCCCTGAACGTGCGCCGGTAGGCGTTCGGGGTGGTGCCCAGGGCACGGACGAACTGGTGGCGCAGGGCGGGCGCGGTCCCGAAGCCGGTGCGCCAGGCGATCTCGTCCATCGTCTCGTCCGTCCCCTCCAGCAACTGCTGCGCCAGCAGCACCCGTTGACGCAGGATCCAGCGATAGGGCGTGGTCCCGGTCTCCTGCTGGAAGCGGCGGGCGAAAGTGCGCGGCGACATGTGGGCACGGGCGGCGAGCTGCTCGACGGTGACCTCCTGGTCGAGGTGCTCCGCCATCCACACCAGCACCTCGCCCACCGTGTCGCACTGCGAGCGCGGCAGCGGCCGCTCGATGTACTGGGCCTGCCCGCCGTCGCGGTGCGGCGGTACGACCATCCGCCGGGCGATGGTGTTGGCGACCTCGGGCCCCTGCTCCTTGCGCACGATGTGCAGACAGGCGTCGATACCGGCCGCGGTGCCCGCCGAGGTGATCACCGGGTCCGCGTCGACGTACAGCACGTCCGGCTCCACGAGGACCTTCGGATACCGCCGGGCCAGCAGCTCCGCGTGATGCCAGTGCACCGCGCACCGCCGCCCGTCCAGCAGCCCGGCGGCGGCCAGCACGAACACCCCCGAGCAGACGCTGAGCACCCGGGCACCCCGGTCCACCGCCCGCCGCAGCGCGTCGAGCAGCTCCTTCGGGTACTCCCGCGCCGCATAGGCCGCACCGGCCGGTACGGCGATCAGGTCCGCGCTCTCCAGCCGCTCAAGGCCGTGCTGGACGGCCAGCGAGAAGCCGGCATGGGTGGCGAGCGTCGGCCCCTCGGCCGAGGCGACCGCGAAGTCGTAGACCGGCAGGCCCTCGTCACTGCGGTCGAGGCCGAACACCTCGCAGACGACGCCGAGTTCGAAGGGATGGACTCCGTCGAGCAGGACCACGGCCACGTTTTTCAGCATGCTGCCAGTGTGCGCTCGATGTGGCAGTAAATCGAGGGTGTACGGCAGTACTGCCACTCACGGTAAGGAGCGTAACGCGCGACAGTGGTGTCTATGAACACAGCCATGGACAACCTCATCGCCCTGCTGGCCGTCCTCGGCGTCATTGTCGCCGTGGCCTTCCCGTCGCTGCTCGGCATCGCGCACGACCGGCGCATCGACCGTCAGATCCGGACCGCCCACCGGATCATGACTTCGTCACCACGACGGTGACCGACCACTCCTGAATGCCCTTGCAGGAGATCTTGTGCGGGGCGGTCGCACACAACGGCCGGGACGACGTGAGCTTCACGGTCCCGGCCGAGACCGCCTTGAACGCGTTGCTCGCGTCGCCGGGCCGGATCAGGATCCCGCTGTTGGTGGCCTCCAGGCCGGTGCCGGCGGTCTTGACCTGCGTCCACGGCCGGGACGCCGTCCCGTCCAGCAGGATCCGGACCGTGCTGCCGGTCGTCAGACAGAACGTGCCGTTGTCGTCGGCGGCGGCGAGGGTCTCCTTCGCGGTGCAGGCCGACGTGCTCTTGCTCGGTGTGGGGGACGAGGACGGCGACACGCTGCCGCTCCCGGTGTCGGACTTCGTGCCGCCGCAGCCCGTGAGGGCCAGTGCCAGGGTGGCGACGGCGAGGGACGGAGCGAGGATGGATCGACGCATGGGGGGCCTCCTTGCCCCTTTGACGTGTCACGGACTCATCCGGATCCGCCGTGAGAAGTGAAGTATTCGTGGACATGACACCCGTGGATCGGGCATTCGCGCACATGACAGAGCCCCGGCCGCTGCGAGACGGCCGGGGCTCAGCTCATGAGGAGGTCAGCTGGTCGTCACGGCGGTGTCGTCGAGGACGAAGCTGGTCTGGAGCGAGGAGTCCTCGACTCCGCTGAACTTCAGCGTCACGGTGGTGCCGGCGAAGGCCGACAGGCTGAAGGACTTCGCGACGTATCCGGTCGCCGCGTTGAGGTTGGAGTAGGTGGCCAGGGTGGTCGATCCGGCGGTGACCGTCAGCTTGTCGTACGCCGTGCTGGTGGTGGTCTCCGCGGTGTCGACGTGCAGGTAGAAGGTGAAGGTCGTGCCGGTGCAGCCGGACGGGATCGTCACCGACTGGGACAGCGTGTCCGTGTGGGTCGAGCCGTAGCCGTCGAGCCACGCGTAGTACGAGCCGGCGTGCGCGGCCTCACTGCTGGAGTTGGTGATGACCCCGCTGCTCGCGGTCCAGGTGGTGTTGCCGGACTCGAAGCCCGCGTTGCCCAGCAGCTGGGACGAGGAGCAGGAGCCGCCGCCCGAGGTGCTGACCGTCCAGGTGAAGGAGGCCGAACCGGAGGCGCCGGTGGAGTCGGTCGCGGTCACCGTCACGGCGTAGGTGCCGGCGGTGGACGCGGTGCCGGAGATCAGACCGGTCGAGCTGCTGATCGACAGGCCGGTCGGCAGCCCGCTCGCGCTGTAGGTGAGGGTCGCGCCCGCGCTGTCCGAGGCCGAGATCTGCAGGCTGGCCGAGGAGCCGGTCGCGGTGGACTGGCTGCCCGGGTTGGTGACGGTCACCGTGTTGCCGGTGGTGGTGCCGGCGGTGAAGGCGGCGGTGCCGTCCGGGGTGCCCCAGCCGGTCGGGCCGTCGTAGCCGGTGCCCGCGGTGCAGAAGTACGAGGTCGAGCAGGAGCCGTTGTTGCCGCTCGTGACGTCGTACAGGTTGCTGGTGTGGGAGTAGGGGTACTTCGCCGGGTAGTCGCTGGAGCCCGGGGTGCCGGCCAGCGCGTAGACGCCCGCGATGATCGGGGACGAGGCGCTGGTGCCGCCGTAGACCGCCCAGCCGGAGCCGCCGTAGGTGTCGTAGACGGCCACGCCGGTCGCGGGGTCGGCCACGGCGGAGACGTCGGCCTCCATGCGCTTGGTGCAGCCCGTGTCGGTCTGCCAGCTCGGCTTGGCGTCGTACGCCGAGCAGCCGGAGCCGGTGCCCTCGGTGCTGCTGGTCTTCCACACCGACTCGGTCCAGCCGCGGGTGTTGGAGGACGTGGAGAGAGCCGTGCCGCCAACTGCGGTCACGTACTGGGACGTTGCCGGGTACTCGGCACCGTAGGCGGAGTCACCGGAGGAGACGGTGATCGCTACGCCCGGGTGCTTGAAGTACGAGGTGTCCTCGCTGGTCTGCGAGGAGGACTCGGAGCCGCCCCAGCTGTTGGAGACGAACTTCGCGCCCAGGGCGACGGCCTCGTTCTCGGCGGTGCCGAGGTCCGAGTCGGTCGCGGAACTGGCCTCGACCAGGATGATGTTGCAGTTCGGGCACACCGCGCTGACCATGTCGATGTCGAGCGCTTCCTCGCCCGCCCAGCCGGTGTCGTTGGTCGGCAGCGAGGTGGTCGAGCCGGTCTGGCTGACCTGCTTGAAGCAGCCGCTGGCCACGGTGCAGGCCGACAGGCCGAAGTTCGAGCGGTAAGTGGCCAGGTCCGAGGCCGCGTTGGGGTCGTTGTACGCGTCGACCACGGCGACCGTCATGCCGGAACCGCCGGTCGAGGGCAGGGCGTAGGCGCTGTGCAGGTTGGCCGGGCTCAGCCCGGAGACCGCGGCGGCGGCGTTCGCCTTCACCGCGGAGGCCAGCTGCTGCTTGATGTCGGTGCGCCGCTGGGCGAAACAGGCCGCCGAACCGGGGGCCGCGGTCGCGCACAGGTGCTTGGTGGGCACCTTCTGCCCGGCCTTGCCGGTCGAGTGGACGGCCTGGGCCGCGGGGGCGGTCAGGGCCTTCGCGTTCTGGGTGACCTTGGAGACCTGGGCGGACTGGACGACTGCCTGGGTCGCGGGACGCGCGTCGGCGGGGGAGGCCGCCGCGAGACCGAAGACGCTGAGGGTGAGGGCGGGTATGGCGGCGGTCAGTAGTCTTCGCAGGCTTCGTCTGGGCTTCTCACGCATGGGGGTACTGCCTCCGTCGAGTTCGATTGGAGTGGGGTTCCTCGGCGTGGTGGCAGGCCTGTGACGCGCGTAGCGGCGGCGTTGAACGTCGTCATGGGCATGACACTTGGAGCGTTCTGTGATGCCGTTGTGCATGACATGGACAGGACGGGCAGAACGTAGCCGGGGCGACGAGACCGCGAACAGACGCACCCCATGAACTTTGCCGCTCCATAGAAACACCATGGACGGCCCATGGAAGCTCCATGGGCCGTCCGCGAAGTAAGCGACACATAAAGGGACTAGAAGTCCTCGTCGAGGTCGACCGTGCCCTCCACGGCCACCTGGTACGCCGACGGGCGGCGCTCGAAGAAGTTGGTCAGCTCCTGCACACCCTGCAACTCCATGAAGGAGAAGGGGTTCTCGGAGCCGTAGACCGGAGCGAAGCCCAGCCGCTGGAGGCGCTGGTCCGCCACGCACTCCAGGTACTGGCGCATCGAGTCGGTGTTCATGCCCGGCAGACCCTCACCGCACAGATCGCGCCCGAACTGCAGCTCCGCCTCGACGGCCTCCTTCAGCATGTCGGTGACCTGCTGCTGGAGTTGGTCGTCGAAGAGCTCCGGCTCCTCCTTGCGGACGGTGTCGACCACCTCGAACGCGAAGGACATGTGCATGGTCTCGTCCCGGAACACCCAGTTGGTGCCGGTGGCCAGGCCGTGCAGGAGACCCCGGCTGCGGAACCAGTAGACGTACGCGAACGCGCCGTAGAAGAACAGCCCCTCGATGCACGCGGCGAAGCAGATCAGGTTGAGGAGGAAACGGCGGCGGTCGGCCTGGGTCTGGAGGCTCTCCAGCTTCTCGACCTCGTTGATCCACTTGAAGCAGAACTCGGCCTTCTCGCGGATGGAGGGGATGTTCTCCACCGCGTCGAAGGCGGCGGCCCTGTCCTCCGGGTCGGGCAGGTAGGTGTCCAGGAGCGTCAGATAGAACTGGACGTGCACGGCCTCCTCGAAGAGCTGCCGGCTCAAATACAGCCGCGCCTCGGGGGAGTTGATGTGTTTGTACAGGGTCAGCACGAGGTTGTTCGCCACGATCGAGTCGCCCGTCGCGAAGAACGCGACCAGCCGGCCGATCATGTGCTGCTCACCCGGCGTCAGCTTCGCCAGGTCGGCGACGTCCGAGTGGAGGTCGACCTCCTCGACGGTCCAGGTGTTCTTGATCGCGTCCCGGTAGCGCTCGTAGAAGTCCGGGTAGCGCATGGGGCGGAGGGTCAGCTCGAAGCCCGGGTCGAGAAGGTTCTTGGCTTCGGTGGTCATTATTGGCAGGCCTCGCAGGACTCGGGGTTTTCCAGGGAGCAGGCGACCGCGTCTTCGTCGGGCGTCAACTGCTGTACGGGGACGGTGGTTTGGGGCTGAGCCTGGGCGGCGCGGGCGATCCTCGTCGCCGGGCGGGAGCGCAGGTAGTACGTCGTCTTCAGGCCCTGCTTCCAGGCGTACGCGTACATCGAGGAGAGCTTGCCGATCGTCGGCGTCTCCAGGAACAGGTTCAGGGACTGGGACTGGTCCAGGAACGGGGTCCGCGCGGCGGCCATGTCGATCAGACCGCGCTGCGGGATCTCCCAGGCCGTGCGGTACAGCGCGCGGACCTCGGCCGGGATCCAACTGAAGCCCTGCACGGAGCCGTTGGCGTCACGCAGCGCCTCCCGGGTGCGGGCGTCCCACACGCCGAGCTGCTTCAGCTCGTTCACCAGGTAGGAGTTGACCTGGAGGAACTCGCCGGAGAGCGTCTCGCGCTTGAACAGGTTGGAGACCTGCGGCTCGATGCACTCGTACACGCCCGCGATGGACGCGATGGTGGCGGTGGGGGCGATCGCCAGCAGCAGGCTGTTGCGCATGCCGACTTGGGCGATCCGTTCCCGCAGGGCCGTCCAGCGCTCCGGCCAGGTCAGCTCCACGTCGTAGTGGTCGGGGTGCAGAACACCCTTCGCCGTACGGGTCTTCTCCCAGGCCGGCAGCGGGCCGTTGCGCTCGGCGAGGTCGGCGGAGGCCTCGTACGCGGCGAGCATGATGCGCTCGGCGATCCGGGTGGAGAGGGCCTGGGCCTGCGGGGAGTCGAAGGGGACGCGGAGTTTGAAGAAGACGTCCTGGAGGCCCATCGCGCCCAGGCCGACCGGGCGCCAGCGGGCGTTGGAGCGGCCCGCCTGCTCGGTCGGGTAGAAGTTGATGTCGACCACGCGGTCCAGGAAGGTGACGGCGGTGCGGACCGTCTCGTCCAGCCGCTCCCAGTCGATGTCGCCGTTCGCTTGGTCGACGAACGCGCCCAGGTTCACCGAACCGAGGTTGCATACCGCCGTCTCGCCGTCGTCCGTGACCTCCAGGATCTCCGTGCAGAGGTTCGAGGAGTGGACGGTGTGGCCCGGCTCGGCCGTCTGGTTGGCGGTGCGGTTGGCCGCGTCCTTGAAGGTCATCCAGCCGTTGCCGGTCTGCGCGAGGGTGCGCATCATGCGGCCGTAGAGGTCACGGGCCGGGATGGTCTTCTTGGCCAGCCCCTGCGCCTCGGCCTTGCGGTAGGCCGCGTCGAACTCGTCGCCCCACAGGTCGACCAGTTCGGGCACGTCGGCCGGGGAGAACAGCGACCAGACGCCGTCCTCGTTCACCCGGCGCATGAACTCGTCCGGGATCCAGTGCGCCAGGTTCAGGTTGTGCGTACGCCGGGCGTCCTCACCGGTGTTGTCCCGCAGCTCCAGGAACTCCTCGATGTCGGAGTGCCAGGTCTCCAGGTAGACCGCGGCGGCCCCCTTGCGCCGGCCGCCCTGGTTCACCGCGGCCACCGAGGCGTCCAGCGTCTTCAGGAACGGGACGATGCCGTTGGAGTGCCCGTTCGTGCCCCGGATCAGCGAACCGCGGCTGCGGATACGGGAGTACGACAGACCGATGCCACCGGCGTGCTTCGAGAGGCGGGCGACCTGGTGGTAGCGGTCGTAGATGGAGTCCAGCTCGTCCAGCGGGGAGTCGAGGAGGTAGCAGGACGACATCTGGGGGTGCCGGGTGCCGGAGTTGAAGAGCGTGGGGGAGGAGGGGAGGTAGTCGAGGCGGCTCATCAGGCGGTACAGCGCGGCGACTTCGTCGAGCGCACGGGTCGAGTCGTCCTCGGCCAGGCCGGAGGCCACACGCAGCATGAAGTGCTGGGGGGTCTCGATGACCTTGCGGGTGATCGGGTGGCGGAGGAGGTAGCGGCTGTGGAGGGTGCGCAGCCCGAAGTAGCCGAAGCGGTCGTCGGCCTCGGTGTCGACCAGCGCGTCGAGGCGGGCCGCGTGCACGGTCACGAACTCGGCGGTGCGGTCGGCGATAAGGCCCTCGCGGTGGCCCACGGCGACGGACCCGGTGAACGTCGTGACGCCCTGGGAGGCGGCCTCGGCGGCGATGCTGATCGTCAGCAGCCGGGCGGCGAGCCGGGAGTAGACGGGGTCCTCGGAGATGAGGCCGGCGGCCGCCTCCGTGGCCAGTTCGCGCAGTTCCGTCTCGTCCGCGTGCGCGGACCGGCCGCGCAGCGTGGCGGCGGCGACCCGGCCGGGGTCGGCGTCGGGAAGGTCGGCGGTCAGCTCGGTCAGGGTCCGCAGGATCGCGGCGCCGGGACCGTCGGCACCGGGAACGGCCGTTCCGGGACGGTCGGTTCCGGACGCTGCGTTCGCCTCGTTCGCCTGGGTCGCTGAAGCCGGCTCTGCTGGCGCGATGGTCACGGTGGGGCTCTCCCTCGCTCGGCACGGGGCCTTGCGGAGGGCAGGCGGCAGCTCACGAGCGCACGGGGCGTCGCGTCCACCGGCCCACTCCACGAGGCCCGGACGTCATGCGCCCTGACCGGGTGGCCGGGCGCGCGCAGTCGGCAGGTCCTCGGACTGACCATGCGTGCGTATGCACGCAAGTACACCGTTGCGGGACAGTTCCGGATTCGCACCGGATTCCCCTGCGTCGACAGCGAGCATGAGCATACATCTTGTGCCGGGTCGTCGTGGCACCCCCAGATGTTGTGTCGCGGTGACTTCGGAGCGTGTCAGAACGTCAACTCGTAGGTGAGCAGAGTGATGTCGTCGAGCTCCGGAATCGGGTTCCAGTCGCGCTCGGGGGTGCGGGTGAAGCCGAGCCGTTCGTAGATGCGGTGGGCGGCGTGCATGGTGCGCTGGGTCGACAGGATGACGCGCACACAGCCGTCCGTGGCCCTGGCGCGCTCGACGCAGGCGCGGACGAGGGCCTCGCCGGCACCCCGGCCACGGGCCTCGCGGGCGACGGCGAGCATCCTGATCTCGGCCTCGCCCGCCGTCGCGAGATCGGCCATGGGTCCCCCGGACGGGACGAAGGTCACGCCGCCGAGGACCTGTTCGCCGTCCAGGGCGACCAGGACCTGGGCCTCGGCTGCCCGCTTGGCCACGTCTCTCAACTCGCCGAGGTACCAGTCGCTTTCGCCGAAGTCGAGGAGGCCGTCCTGGAGGTAGGCCTGGGCGGTGATCTCGCCCAGGGTCTCGTATTCGGTGGGTTTCACTCGCCGGATGAGGATGTCCATGTAGGTGAGTGTGTACGAAACAGCGGGCCGCCGAGGGTGGTGTTCCCGGTGGCCCGCCGCGGGTTCGTTGTGGCGGGGCGCGCAGTTCCCCGCGCCCCTGGGTGGGTTCAGCCGGCGGCGATTACGGGGAGCTCCTCCTTCACCCCCGGGTCGCCCGCGTCCGCCGTGTAGTCGCCGGGGCTCGTCTCGTCCACGCCCTCCGGAGCCTTCAGCGCCTTCAGCGCGAACGTCAGCACCACCGTCACGACGACGTTCAGGACGAACGCCGTCAGACCGATGTACCCGATCTCGCCGATCCCCGGGATCTCCTTCGCGGAGCCGCCGAAGTGGGCCTGCGTCGGCGAGGCGACACCGTAGGCCGCCAGCGTGCCGTAGATCATGCCCACCGCCCAGCCCGCCAGCAGCGCCCAGCGGTGGAACCAGCGGGTGAAGAGGCCGCCGACCAGGGACGGGAAGGTCTGGAGGATCCAGATGCCGCCCAGGAGCTGGAAGTTGATGGCGACTGTCTTGTCCATCGTCAGGACGAAGGCCAGGGCGCCGACCTTCACCAGCAGGGAGACCAGCTTGGAGACCTTGGTCTCCTGGGCCGGGGTCGCGTCCGGGTTGATGAAGTCCTTGTAGATGTTGCGGGTGAAGAGGTTGGCCGCCGCGATGGACATGATGGCGGCGGGGACGAGCGCGCCGATGCCGATCGCCGCGAAGGCCACGCCCGCGAACCAGTCCGGGAACATGTTCTCGAAGAGCTGCGGGATGGCCAGTTGGCCGTTGGTGACCTTGACGCCCGCCGCGATCGCCATGAACCCGAGCAGCGCGAGCAGGCCCAGCATCAGTGAATACAGCGGCAGGATCGTGGTGTTGCGGCGGATCACGTTGCGGCTCTTGGAGGAGAGGGTCGCCGTGATCGAGTGGGGGTACATGAACAGCGCCAGTGCCGAGCCCAACGCCAGGGTGGCGTACGTCCATTGGCCGGCCGGGGCGGGTACGAGTCCGCCCGCTCCCGCCGCCTTGAACTTGGCGCCCGCCGCGCTGAAGATGTCGTCGAAGCCGCCGAGCTTGATCGGGATGTAGATGATCGCCACGGTGATGACGAGGTAGATCAGGCCGTCCTTGACGAACGCGATCAGCGCGGGGGCGCGAAGGCCGGACGAGTAGGTGTACGCGGCCAGCACGGCGAAGGCGATCAGCAGCGGCAGGTCCTTCACGAACCAGTTGGAGTTCGCGCTGCCACCCACGCCCATCACGTCCAACACGGCCTGGATGCCGACCAGTTGGAGCGCGATGTACGGCATCGTCGCGAGGATGCCGGTGACCGCCACCGCCAGCGAGAGGCTCTTGGAGCCGAAGCGGCCGCGCACGAAGTCGGACGTCGTCACGTATCCGTGCTTGTGCGACACCGACCAGAGGCGGGGCAGGAAGGTGAAGATCAGGGGGTAGACCAGGATCGTGTACGGCACCGCGAAGAAGCCGGCCGCGCCCGCCGCGTAGACCGCCGCCGGGACGGCGACGAACGTGTACGCGGTGTAGAGGTCGCCGCCGAGCAGGAACCAGGTGACCCAGGTGCCGAACGACCGTCCGCCCAGGCCCCATTCGTCGAGGCTGTGCTCGTTGTCGGCCCGGCGCCAGCGAGCGGCCAGGAAGCCCAGGACCGTGACGGCCAGGAAGAAGAAGATGAAGACGCCGAGAGCGACGCCGTTCACCGGGTGCCTCCATGACGGGTGCGCTGGTCACGCTGCCAGAGCTTGTAGGCGGTCATGGTCAGCGCCGTCGACACCAGCACCCACAGCATCTGGTACCAGTAGAAGAACGGGATACCGATGAACACGGGGTCCGTCTTGGCGTAGGAGCCGACCCAGAGCAGCGCCACGAAGGGCGCGAACAGGCAGACGGCGATGGCCACGCGGACCGGTGTCACCACCGGCGCCGCCACTTCGGGCGGAACTTCAGGCACATCTGACATTTCGCGGCTCCCGTCCCCTCACTGATCACCTGTGTAACGCGCAGGCAATGTAGGTCACGGGATCGCGGGTGCGGAAGACCCCGTCCGCATATCGTCATGTCGATTTAGTGAAGACCTGACATCGGTGTCAAAAGCAGGGTTCAGCAGCAGCGGAACCCCTGCCTCGGGTCGGCCTCCTGACGGTCCGTCCGCATTCGTTCGAAGGCGCGGCGGTCCGGGACCTCCGCGTCCGGATGGTCTCGGCGTACATGCGCGACATACCGCTCGTACGCCGACTCGTCCGTCAACTCCCGGACGTACCAACGCACTCCGCTAGTCGCCCGCCGGAGCACCGACCACATCGCGCGCCCTCGCCTCCTCCTCCTTCTCCTCCCGGGTCGGGATCAGCCCGGCCGGTGCCACGATCTTCGACTCGACGTACGGCGTCTCGCTCAGCGTGGAGAGCGCCGGGCGGCGGACGTGTCGAACGCAGACGCGAAGGGCGTCCGCGATCACGACCACGACCAGCACCGCGAGAATGGCCGAAAGCACTCCGTCCACGGTGGAGTTGGTGACGACGGTGTGCATGTCGTCCATGTTCTTGGCGGGCGGCAGGACCTTGCCCGCGTCGATCGCGTCCTGGAACACCGAGCGTTGTTTGAAGAAGCCGACCTTGGGGTCGCTGGAGAACACCTTCTGCCAGCTCGCGGTCAGGGTGACCGTCGCGTCCCAGGCCAGCGGAATCCCCGTGATCCAGGCCCACTTGAGGCGGCCGGACTTCACCAGGAGGGTGGTGCAGACGGCCAGCGCGACGGCGGCGAGCAGCTGGTTGGAGATGCCGAAGATCGGGAAGAGCTGGTTGATCCCGCCGAGGGGTTCGTGGACGCCGACCCAGAGGAAGTAGCCCCAGAGCGCGCACACGATCGCGCTGGTCACCGCCAGGCCCGGCTTCCAACTCACGTTCTTGAAGGGCCGGTAGAGGTTGCCCAGCATGTCCTGGAGCATGAACCGGCCCACCCGTGTGCCCGCGTCCAGCGCGGTCAGGATGAACAGCGCCTCGAACATGATCGCGAAGTGGTACCAGAAGGCGCGCAGACTTCCGCCGGTGACCTTGGCGAAGATCTCCGAGACGCCGACCGCGAGGGTGGGCGCGCCGCCGGTGCGGGAGAGCAGGCTGGCCTCGTCGACGTTCTTCGCGGCCTGGGCGAGGTCGGCGGGGGAGATGTGATAGCCCCAACTGGTCACCACCTGCGAGGCGTTCTGCACGGTCGTGCCGATCGCGCCCGCCGGTGCGTTCATCGCGAAGTACAGACCGGGGTCGATGATGCTCGCGGCGACCAGCGCCATGATCGCGACCGACGACTCCATCAGCATGGAGCCGTAGCCGATCATCCGGATCTGCGTCTCCTTCTGGATCATCTTCGGCGTCGTACCGCTGGAGATGAGCGAGTGGAAGCCGGACAGGGCTCCGCAGGCGATCGTGATGAAGACGAAGGGGAAGAGCGAGCCGGCGAAGACCGGGCCGTTGCCGTGCTTGGCGAAGTCGGTCACGGCGGGCATCTTCAGGTCGGGCAGGGCGACCACCACGCCGATCGCCAGCAGGGCGATGGTGCCGATCTTCATGAAGGTGGAGAGGTAGTCGCGCGGGGCGAGCAGGGTCCACACCGGCAGGATCGAGGCGATGAAGCCGTACGCCACCAGCCAGATGACCAGCGTCGAGGGCGCGAGCGTGAAGGTGTCGGCCCAGGACGACTCGGCCACCCAGCGGCCCGCGACCAGGGCGAGCAGCAGCAGGGCCACACCGATGAGGGAGACCTCGGAGACGCGGCCGGGGCGAAGTACCCGTAGATAGAAGCCCATCAGCAGGGCGATCGGGATGGTCATCCCGATGGAGAAGGTGCCCCAGGGGGAGGAGGCCAGCGCGTTCACGATGACCAGGGCCAGCACCCCGAGCAGGATGATCATGATGGCGAAGGTGGCGAGGAGCGCGGCGGCTCCCCCGAAGGGGCCGATCTCCTCGCGGGCCATCTGCCCGAGTGACCTGCCGTCGCGCCGGGTCGAGAAGAACAGCACCACCATGTCCTGGACCGCGCCCGCGAAGATGACGCCGACGATGATCCAGATCGTGCCGGGCAGATAGCCCATCTGCGCGGCCAGTACCGGTCCGACGAGCGGGCCGGCGCCGGCGATCGCGGCGAAGTGGTGGCCCAGCAGGACGCGGCGGTCGGTGGGGTGGTAGTCGATGCCGTTGTTCAGGCGTTCGGCCGGGGTGGCCCGGGTGGCGTCGACCTTCAGGACCTTGTACGCGATGAACCTGGCGTAGAAGCGGTAGGCGATGGCGTACGAGCCCAGTGCGGCGGCCACCATCCACGCGGCCGACACGTTCTCGCCCCGCGCCAGCGCGAGGACGGACCAGCCCGCCGCCGCGACGAGCGCGACGAGGGTCCAGACGACGATGGTTCGGACGTTCGCGGTACGCACCGGGGAGTCCTCCCGTCCATGCGGCGACGGGAGGAACGTAGAGCAGGAGCGGCAGTTGCGCTACACCGCGTGCACTACCTCAAGTGGCGCGATCCGTACGCCCCTTCAGTCCGTGGGGCGCTTGAGGCGGGCCACGAACTTGTAGCGGTCGCCCCGGTACACCGACCGCACCCACTCCACCGGCTTGCCCTCCTTGTCGAGGGAGTGGCGGGAGAGCATCAGCATCGGTAGGCCCACGTCGGTGCTGAGGAGGCCGGCCTCGCGCGGGGTGGCCAGCGAGGTCTCGATGGTCTCCTCGGCCTCGGCGAGATGGACGTCGTAGACCTCGGCCAGCGCGGTGTACAGGGAGGTGTACTTGACCAGGGACCTCCGCAGCGCGGGGAAGCGCTTGGCGCTGAGGTGGGTGGTCTCGATGGCCATCGGCTCGGCGTTGGCCATGCGGAGGCGCTCGATGCGCAGGACCCGGCCGCCGGTGGTGATGTCGAGCAGGTCGGCGAGGGTGTCGTCGGCGGTGATGTAGCCGATGTCCAGGAGCTGCGAGGTGGGTTCGAGGCCCTGGGCGCGCATGTCCTCGGTGTACGAGGTGAGTTGGAGCGCCTGCGAGACCTTGGGCTTGGCCACGAACGTGCCCTTGCCCTGGATGCGTTCGAGTCGGCCTTCGACGACCAGTTCCTGAAGGGCCTGGCGGACCGTCGTGCGCGAGGTGTCGAACTCGGCGGCCAGCGTGCGCTCGGGCGGGACGGGTGTGCCGGGCGGCAACGTCTCCGTCATGTCCAGCAGGTGCTTCTTCAGGCGGTAGTACTTGGGCACACGCGCGGTGCGGACGGTAGCCCCACCCTCGTTCTCCGCACTGCTGACGTCGGTGCTCATGCTCCGCCTTTCCGGCTCCGGACAAGGGTCACTTCGTGATCCCTTCTGTATACCGTCGCGGTCGCTTTTGGTCTAGTCCACAAGGGCAAGTGGTCTAGCGGAAGAGAGTACTCCGGCACGGTTGATTTCGCTGCCTTCTTACTTAAAGGTTCCTGCATATGTAGGTCCCATAACGGCTGGTCAGGGCGGTTTCGGGAACCCTTGACAGGCTCTGTGGTCTGGTCCAAGCTCCCGGTACTGGTCTACACCATTGGTTCAGGTCCCGGCCCATGGGCGGGAGGTGTGGCAGGCATCCCTGAGGAGGGTGGCGTGAAGCGCAAGCTGATAGCCGCGATCGGTATCGCGGGCATGATGGTCTCCATCGCGGCGTGCGGGGGCAACGACGACAAGGGCTCTTCGAAGAGCGGCGCCGACGCCAAGGAGCTGACCGTCTGGCTCACCGTCGACGCGCAGAACAACTGGCCCCAGCTGGTGGCCGCAGCCGACGCGGCCGTGAAGAAGGCGCACCCGGGCGTCACGATCAAGCACGAGTACTACGGCTGGCCGGACAAGAACACCAAGCTCGACGCGGTCCTCGCCACCGACAAGGCCCCCGACGTGGTCGAGATGGGCAACACCGAGATGCTGGGCTACATGGTCAAGGGCGCCTTCGCGCCGGTCGACCCTGCCAAGTTCACCAACTCCTCCGCCTGGCTGGACGGCCTCAAGGCCTCGGTCACCTACTCCGGCAAGACCTACGGCGTCCCCTACTACGCCGGTGGCCGCGTCGCCAACTGGCGCAAGGACATCGCCGCCTCGGTCGGCATCAAGTCCACCCCCACGACGTACGCCGAGCTGACCGCCGACCTGGACAAGATCCAGAAGAAGGAAGGCAGCAAGTTCAGCGCCTGGTACCAGCCCACCCGTGACTGGTACGCGGCCATGTCCTTCGTCTACGACGCCGGCGGTGCCATCGCCACCCAGTCCGGGGACCAGTGGAAGGCCAGCCTCTCCTCGCCCGAGTCCATCAAGGGACTCAACGAGTGGAAGTCGGTCATCGACAAGTACATGCACGGCGACAAGACCAAGGACGAGTCCGACCGTTACATCGTCTACGGCCAGGGCAAGGCGTCCATGATCTTCGGCGCCGCGTGGGAGGGCGCGAGCGCGGCCGACCCGAAGGCCGACAAGACCGGCGGCAAGCTGAAGACCAGCCTCGTCAACTTCGTGATGCCCGGCCCGTCCGGCAAGAACATGCCGGTGTTCCTGGGCGGTTCGGACCTGGCCGTCCCGGTCAAGTCCAAGGCGCAGGCGCTCGCCGCCGAGTGGATCAACGCCTTCACCGGCCCCTCCGGCCAGAAGGGCCTGATGGCCAAGGGCAACCTGCCCAACAACAAGACCGACCTCGCGACGCTGAAGAACGACCCCGCGACGGCGGTCCCGGCCACCGCGGCCGAGTCCAACTGGTTCGTCCCGATGGCACCGGGCTGGGGCCAGGTCGAGAAGGCCCAGGTCCTGCAGACCATGCTGCAGAACATCGGCACCGGCAAGCAGTCGGTCGAGGACGCCGCGAAGGCCGCGGACACCGCGATCGACAAGGTCATCAACACCAAGTGACCTGAGGGTGGGGCCCTGTTGGACACCCAGGTGTCCTCGGGGCAGGGCCCCGCCTCACGTACGGCCGTACGACCTGAGGGACCGCTGAGGAGCGCGCGATGAGTGCCGACACGACCACCCCTGCCAAGGTGCCGCCGCCGCGGCAGGCGCCCCCACCGCGCGTATCCGGCGCACCTCGCGGAAAGCGGACGTCGAGCGGGACCGGGATCCCCTGGCTGCTGCTCGCGCCCTGTCTGCTCGTCCTCGCCCTGGTCATGGGCTATCCGCTGGTCCGCCTGGTCACGCTGTCCTTCCAGTCCTTCGGACAGTCCCAGCTGTGGGGCTTCAAGCCCGCCGATTGGATCGGCTTCGACAACTTCTCCGGGATCCTCGGCGACGGCGAGTTCTGGGGCGTCGTCGTCCGCACGATCGTCTTCGCGGCCGGTTCGGTCATCTTCACGATGGTCGCCGGCATGGCCCTCGCCCTGCTCCAGCAGCGGGTCTCCGGCTGGATGAAGACCCTCATCAACATTGTCCTGGTGGCCAGTTGGGGCATGCCGGTCATCGTCGCGACCACCGTCTTCAAGTGGCTCTTCGACACGGACTACGGCGTCTTCAACGCCCTGCTCAGCAAGCTCCCCGGCGTCGACATGGTCGGCCACAACTGGTTCGCCAGCGGACCGCAGGGCCTCCTCGTCATCATGCTGCTCGTGGTGTGGGGCGCGGTGCCCTTCGTGGTGATCACCCTCAGCGCCGGACTCACCCAGGTCCCCCAGGAGCTGGAGGAGGCCGCCCGCCTCGACGGCGCCGGAGCCTGGGGCGTCTTCCGGTACGTCACCCTGCCCATCCTCAAGCCGATCATCGTGATGCTCACGACCCTCTCGGTGATCTGGGACATGGGCGTCTTCCCCCAGGTGTTCGTGATGCGCGGCGGCCACCCCGAGGCCGACTTCCAACTCCTGAGCACCTACTCGTACGACCGTGCCTTCGTCGTCAACGACTACGGACAGGGTTCTGCGATAGCCCTGGTCACGGTGGTGCTGCTGCTCGGTGTCGTCGCCGTCTACATGCGTCAGATGCTTCAGATCGGAGAGGTCGAATGAGCGCGCTCACGACCGACGCGCCCCGCAGGCCGACCGGCGGGCGCAAGAAGTCCAAGCTCGGCTGGAACCTCGTCGGCCTCCTCGTCTTCCTCGTCGTCGGCTTCCCGCTCTACTGGATGGTCGACACGGCGTTCAAGCCGGCCAAGGACGCCATCGACCCGGACCCGAGCCTGCTGCCCACCGGCATCACACTCGACAACTTCCGCCGGGCGCTGGACATCGCGGACTTCTGGGGCCCGGTCGGCCGCAGCCTCATCGTGTCGCTGTCGGTCGTCGTGATCGGCATCGTCGTCGGCCTGCTGGCCGCGCTCGCCATCTCCCGCTTCGCCTTCCGCGGCCGCAAGATCGTGATCGTCGGCATCCTCGCGGTCCAGATGGTCCCGCTGGTCTCGATGATCATCCCGGTCTTCCTGCTGCTGAACGACCTCGATCAGTACGACAAGCTCTCCGGCCTGATCATCACGTATCTGACCTTCATCCTCCCGTTCACGGTGTGGACCCTGCGCGGCTTCATCGTCAACATCCCGAAGGAACTGGAGGAGGCGGCCATGGTCGACGGCTGCTCCCGCACCGGCGCCTTCATCCGCGTGGTCTTCCCCCTCCTCGCCCCCGGCATGGTCGCCACCTCGGTCTACGGCTTCATCCAGGCCTGGAACGAGTACCTCTACGCCCTGATGCTGCTCAGCCAGGAGCACCAGACGGCGACCGTCTGGCTCGGCAACTTCACCACCAAGCACGGCACCGAATACGCCCCGATGATGGCCGGCGCCACGATGATGGCCGTGCCGATCGTCGTCCTCTTCCTCCTCGTCCAGCGCAAGATGGCCGCGGGTCTGACCGCCGGCGCTGTGAAGGGATAACGCCAACCGATGACGACATTCGCCAGCGGTACCGACACCCTGACGCGCGACGCACTCACCGTCCTGCAGCCCGGCTTCCCCGGCACCACGGCCCCCGACTGGCTGCTCAGGCGCCTCGGCGAAGGCCTGGCCTCGGTGGGCCTGTTCGGCCGCAACATCGCGTCACCCGAGCAACTCTCCTCCCTGACCGCCCAGTTGAGGGCCGAACGGGACGACGTGCTGGTCGCGATCGACGAGGAGGGCGGAGACGTCACGCGCCTTGAGGTGCGGACCGGCTCCTCCTTCCCCGGCAACCACGCGCTCGGCGCGGTGGACGACGTGGACCTGACGAGGGAGGTGGCCCACGAGTTGGGCCGCCGCCTCGCGGAATGCGGCGTGAACCTCAACTGGGCCCCGTCCGCCGACGTGAACTCCAACCCCTCCAACCCGGTCATCGGCGTCCGCTCCTTCGGCGCCGACCCGGAACTCGTCGCCCGCCACACCGCCGCCTACGTCACCGGCCTCCAGGCCGCGGGCGTCGCCGCCTGCACCAAGCACTTCCCGGGCCACGGCGACACGGCGGTCGACTCCCACCACGCGCTGCCGCGCATCGACGCGGAGTCCTCCGTCCTGGAGCGACGCGAACTCCTCCCGTTCCGCGCGGCCATCGCCGCCGGCAGCCGTGCGGTGATGAGCGCCCACATCCTGGTCCCCACCCTGGACCCGGACCGTCCGGCCACCCTCTCCCCGCACATCCTGACCGACCTCCTGCGCGGCCGGCTCGGCTACGACGGCCTCATCGTCACCGACGCCATCGAGATGCAGGCCATCGCCGCCACCTACGGCATCGAACGCGGCAGCGTCATCGCCATCGCCGCCGGCGCCGACGCCCTGTGCGTGGGCGGCGGCCTCGCGGACGACGAGACGGTGCGACGGCTGCGCGACGCCCTGGTCAGCGCGGTCCGCGCGGGCGAACTCCCGGAGGAACGCCTGGCCGAAGCGGCGGAACGGGTACGGGGTCTGGCCCACTGGGCGGCCTCGGCATCGGCTGCCGCCGAGGGCTCCGCGGCGGCGGAGACGGGTTCCGCTTCGGCCACGGCCGCCGCGCCCTCGTCGGACGTGACGCGCGTCGACGTCGGTCTCGTCGCCGCCCGCCGCGCGCTGACGGTCACCGGCGCCGAAGGCTTCACCCCCTTCACCGAACCGCCCTACGCCGCTCTCCTCACTCCCGTCGCCAATATCGCCGTCGGCGACGAGACGCCCTGGGGCATGGGTGTGGAGCTGACCCGGTTGCTGCCCGGTACGGACACGGGGAACTTCGCCGGGGAGGCCGCGGGGGACGCGGTGCTGGAGGCGGCGGGGGCACGGCGGATCGTGGTCGTGGTGCGCGACGAGCACCGGCATCCGTGGATGGCTGCCGCCCTCGACACCGTGCTGGCGGCCCGCCCCGACACCGTCGTGGTCGAGATGGGCGTACCGCAGGCACCGCCCCGAGGCGCCCTCCACATCGCGACGCACGGCGCGGCCCGGGTCTGCGGCCGTGCGGCGGCGGAGGTCATCGCGGGGGAGTGACCTCAGGTGATACGTCGGTGCCGGGCCCTCCACGAGGGAGCCCGGCACCGGTACGTACGCGTGAGGAACCCGCGCCTCAGATCCCCTGCCAGTCCGGCTTGTTGACGAACGTGTGCCGGAAGTAGTCCGCGAGCTTCAGCTTGGACGCGGCGTCCTCGTCCACCACGACCGTCGCGTGCCGGTGCAACTGCAGTGCCGACGCCGGGCACACCGCGGCGACCGGCCCCTCCACCGTCGCGGCGACCGCGTCCGCCTTGCCCTCGCCGGTCGCCAGCAGCACCAGGTGCCGCGCTTCCAGGATGGTCCCGATGCCCTGCGTGATGACGTGGTGCGGGACCTGACCCATGTCGCCGTCGAAGAAGCGCGCGTTGTCCACCCGCGTCTGCTCGGTCAGCGTCTTGATCCGGGTCCGCGAGGCCAACGACGAGCACGGCTCGTTGAACCCGATGTGCCCGTCGGTCCCGATCCCCAGTATCTGGAGGTCCACCCCGCCGGCCTCGCCCAGCGCCCGGTCGTACGCCGCGCACGCCCCCTGCACGTCCTCGGCCGTCCCGTCCGGCCCGAGGAACGAGTCCATCCCGACCCCGAGCGGCTCCAGCACCTCGCGGCGCACTACCGAGCGGTACGACTCCGGGTGCTCGGCGGGCAGCCCCACGTACTCGTCGAGCTGGGCGATCCGCGCCCGCGAGGTGTCCACGGCGCCGGCGCGGACCTTGGCCGCCAGCGCTTCGTAGATGGGCAGTGGCGTCGAGCCGGTGGCCACGCCCAGCAGGGCGTCCGGCTTGCGCCGGAGCAGCTGCGCCATGGCCTCGGCGATCAGCTCGCCGCCCGACTTGGCGTCCGGAACGATGACAACTTCCACGCTGGGCCTGCCGTTCTGAAGTGAGCCATGTGGTTTAGACCAATCGGGGCTCAATCTAACAGAATCGGATCCGACCGCCCAGGTGATCCCCGTCCCACCACCCCGCGCGGGCGGCCTCGTGGCAGAGGGGGTGAAATGGACCCGACGGACCACCGTCGCCCTTCCCCGCGCACCTCCGGAGGACCCGCATGACCGCCACGACACCGACCCCCGAGAACGACGTGCCGGGCCGGATCATGGCCCGCGAAACGGCCGAGCAGCCGGCCGTCCTGCGCCGCATCCTGGAGGAGGGCGCCCCGCGCATCCGGCAGGTGGCCCGGGAAGTGGCCGCCCGCAAGCCCCGCTTCGTACTGCTCACCGCCCGCGGAACCTCCGACAACGCCGCCCTGTACGCCAAGTACCTCCTGGAGATCCGCCTCGGCCTGCCCTGCGGGCTCACCTCGATGTCGACCACCACGGCCTACGGCGCCCGCCCCGACCTGACCGATGTCCTCGTCGTCACCGTCAGTCAGTCCGGCGGCTCCCCGGACCTGGTGGCCTCGACCCGCGCCGCCCGCGAGGCCGGCGCGATCACCGTCGCCGTGACCAACAACCCGGACTCACCGCTGGCCGCCGTCTCCGAGTACCACATCGACGTCATGGCCGGCCCGGAGAAGGCCCTCCCCGCGACCAAGACGTATACGGCCTCCCTTCTCGCGCTCTACCTCTTCGTCGAGGGACTTCGCGGCGGCGACGGCGCCGCGGCCAAGGTCCTGCCCGACCTCGCGGAGCAACTGCTCGCCCGGCAGGACGAGGTCCGCACCCTCGCCTCCCGCTACCGCTTCGCCGAGCGCATGGTCATCACCTCCCGCGGCTACGGCTATCCCACCGCCAAGGAAGCCGCCCTCAAGCTGATGGAGACCAGCTACATCCCCGCCCTCGCCTACTCCGGTGCCGATCTGCTGCACGGCCCCCTCGCCATGGTCGACAACGTCTCCCCGGTCATCGCGGTCGTGACGGACGGCAAGGGCGGCGCCGCCCTCCAGCCCGTGCTCGACCGGCTGCGCGGCCGGGGCGCCGACCTGGTCGTCATCGGCCCGGTCGGCCAGGTCGAACAGGCCTCGGCCGGCTTCGTCCTGCCCGTCGAGGGCGTCCCCGAGGAACTCCAGCCGATCCTGGAGATCCTGCCGCTCCAACTCCTCGCCTACGAGGTCACCATCGCCCGGGGCCAGGACCCCGACGCGCCCCGCGCCCTGGCCAAGGTGACGGAGACCCGCTGACCGCACACCCCGGACAGGCCCTAGGTGAGGGAACCTCCCGTCGCGTCCACCCAACTCCCCGTGATCCACCGCGCGGCGTCGGACGCCAGGAACGCCACCACATCCGCCACGTCGGCGGTCTCTCCCACCCGCCCCAGGGCGGAGAAGGCCGCCGCCCGGGTCCAGCCGTCCGCGCTCCCGTGCAGGAACTCGGCGGTGTTGTCCGTGTCTATGAGGCCCGGCGCCACCGAGTTCACCGTGATGCCCCGGGGGCCGAGCACCTTGGACAGGTCCCGGGAGAAGACGTCCAGGGCGCTCTTCGTCATGGAGTACGCGATGTTGTGCGGCATCGCCGCGCTCTGGGCGAGTCCCGAGGAGATGTTGATGATCCGGCCGCCGTCCCGCAGCCGGTCCAGCCCATACCGGACGAGGAAGAACGGCGCCTTCACGTTCACCGCGAAGACACGGTCGTACTCCTCTTCCCCTATCTCCTCGATCGGCGAGGAGGATCCGATCCCCGCGTTGTTCACCAGGATGTCCAACCCGTCCGTGTGCCGGTCGAACTCCGCCCAGAGCCGCTCGGCATCACCCGGCACACCCAGTTCCCCGCCGAGCGCGAACGCCGAGCCGCCCGCGCTCTCGATCGTGGCTGCCACCTCCTTCGCCGCCGCCTCGCTCCTGCCGTAGTGCACCGCGACCCGCGCCCCGTCCCGCCCCAGCCGCTCCGCGATGCCCCGTCCGATTCCCCTGCCCGCACCCGTGACGAGTGCCGTCCTGCCCGCGAGCACACCCATGTCCACGCCCCCTCCGCGTCTCTCCGGCGATTTCCCTAGCGGTCGATACAGAAAAGACCGTACAACAGCGCGCCGACATTTCCCTAGCGTCCGCTATACAATTCACTCCATGGTGGACGGTGCTGAGGCGAAACCGCAGGTCAAGGCCGGTAAGTCGCGAGGGCGGCCGCGCTCCTTCGACCGTACGACCGCGTTGGGGCGGGCGGTGCTCGCCTTCTGGGAGCACGGCTACGAGGCCACCTCCGTCTCGGACCTGACCCGCGCCATGGGCATCGGCGCCCCCAGCCTCTACGCCGCCTTCGGCGACAAGCAGGCCCTGTTCGCCGAGGTCGTCGAGGAGTACGGCACGCGCTACGGCTCCTTCGCCGACCGTGCCCTCGCCGAGGAGCCCACCGCCCGCGCCGCCGTGGCGCGGATCCTGCGGGAGGCCGCCGCCGAGTACACGGCTCCAGGCCGGCCGCACGGCTGTCTCGTCATCCACGCGGCCACCAACTGCACGACCCCCGAGGTCGAGGAGTCCCTGCGGGCGCGGCGCAACGCCAACCTCGCCGCCTTCGAGCGCCGTATCGCCGCGGACGTCGCCGCGGGGGAGCTGCCGCAGGACCTCGACGCCGCCGCGCTGGCCCGGTACGCGGGGGCGGTCGTCCAGGGAATGTCCCAGCAGGCGCGGGACGGGGCGAGCCGGGCGGAGCTGGAGGCGCTCGCGGAAATTGCCATGACCATCTGGCCCCGCACATGACTCAACACCGTTAGGCTTCCCACTGGATGCTGGGGCGTCCGACTAGTAGTGGACCGGTGCGGGAAAGCGCCAGCATCAAACATCCTTCAACGCATGGACACGGATAGTGGTCTAGTCCAGAATGTGTTAAGGCGAAAGCCTCCGTCTTCCCCGCACAGGAAGACGGACCGAGGAACCGGGTCTCTCTGCCCTGACTGCCCCGGCTCCTCATCCATCGGCCGATCGGGACCGCACACCCCGTGGCCGTTGCTGCTCCGGGCTGCGGTGCCGAGAGGGCTGAGGGTCCCTCTCAGGCGCCGCGGCCCGCGGGTGTTTTTAGGACAGGTACAGACCGGCGGGTACGCTCGCAGACGTGCCCTCCATGAACGAACTCGTACGCCAGCACACCGCACTCGACGACTCCGACCTCGAGTGGCTCCACCTGCTGGTCTCGGAGTGGCAGCTGCTCTCCGACCTCTCCTTCGCCGACCTGGTCCTGTGGGTCCCCACGCGCGACGGCACCCGCTATGTCTCCGTCGCCCAGATGCGGCCGAACACCGGCCCCACCTCCTACCAGGACGACATGGTCGGCCACCTCGTCCCGCGCGGCCGCCGCCCCATGCTGGACGCCGCCCTCGACGAGGGCCGGATCGTGCGCGAGGGTGACCCCGAGTGGCGCGAAGAGGTCCCCGTCCGCGTCGAGTCGATTCCGGTACGACGGGACGGGCGCGTCCTGGGAGTCATCGCGCGCAACACCAACCTGCTCACCGTGCGCACCCCGAGCCGCCTCGAACTCACGTATCTGCAGAGCGCGTCGGACCTCGCGCAGATGATCGCGGCCGGTTCCTTCCCGTTCCCGAACCAGCTCGTCGACATGGACGCCTCGCCGCGCGTCGGCGACGGACTGATCCGGCTCGACGGCGACGGCATCGTGCAGTACGCCTCGCCCAACGCCCTCTCCGCCTACCACCGCATGGGCCTCGCCACCGATCTCGTCGGCCAGCACCTGGGCGTGACCACCGCCGAACTCGCCCCGACCCGGGGCCCGGTGGACGAGGCGCTCGCCAAGGTGGCCAGCGGGTGGGCGCCGCGCGAGTTCGAGATCGAGGCGCGTGACGGGGTGATCCAGTTCCGGGCGATCCCGCTCAAACCCAAGGGCACCCGCATCGGTTCCCTGGTGCTGCTCCGGGACGTCACCGAACTGCGGCGCCGCGAGCGGGAGTTGATCACCAAGGACGCGACCATCCGGGAGATCCACCACCGGGTGAAGAACAACCTCCAGACGGTCGCCGCCCTGTTGCGCCTCCAGGCCCGCCGGATCGAGTCCGAGCGCGGCCGGGAGGCACTGGAGGAGGCCGTACGTCGGGTCGGTTCGATCGCGATCGTGCACGAGACGTTGTCCCAGAACCTGGACGAGCGCGTGGAGTTCGACGAGATCGCCGACCGGGTGCTCGCGATGGTCGCCGAGATCTCCCCGGGCAAGGTCACCGGCCGGCGCAGCGGTCGCTTCGGAATACTGGACGCCGAGGTCGCGACCCCGCTCTCCATGGTCCTCACCGAGATCCTGCAGAACGCCCTGGAGCACGGCTTCCGCGAGGGCGAGACCGGCACGGTCGAGGTGTCCGCGGTGCGCGGCGGCACCTCGAAGGAGGCCCGCCTCCTGGTCACCGTGCAGGACGACGGCGTGGGACTCCCCGAGGGATTCGACCCGCACCGCTCCGGCAATCTGGGCCTGCAGATCGTGCGGACCCTGGTGGAGGGCGAGTTGGGCGGCACGTTCGACATGGTGCCGGGGCCGGAGCGGGGGACCCGGGTGATTCTGGATGTGCCGGTGCAGGCGCACAAGTGACGTATGTGCACACGACCTCCACACGCGCGTGCCCGAACTGCCGTACTCGCGCGCGTGCTTGAGTGCCGCGTACTGAAGAACGTGTACCTGAACAGCAAAGAGCCCCGGATCACTGGGTGATCCGGGGCCAGTCGCTCGTTGCTATGCGCATCGGGGGTACTGCGCGCTGCGGCTCGGGGGCGGGAGATGCGTACTCGCTGTACGCGCCGCCAAGCTCAGGCTGTTAGCAGGGTGGATGTCAGGCGGAGGCCTGACGGGCCCGGTTGCGAGCGGCGCGGCGCTTCATGGCGCGGCGCTCGTCCTCGCTGAGACCACCCCAGACGCCGGAGTCCTGGCCGGACTCGAGCGCCCACTGCAGACACTGATCCATAACGGGGCAGCGACGGCAGACGGCCTTGGCTTCCTCGATCTGCAGCAGCGCAGGACCGGTGTTGCCGATGGGGAAGAAGAGCTCGGGGTCTTCCTCGCGGCAAACGGCGTTGTGACGCCAGTCCATGGCTGCTACCTCTCCTTGGTATTACGTGCGGGTTGCTTGTGAATGTGAACGCTTTCACGAATCCCTCAACAAGTGAAGGGCCGAACGCCAGGTTCACTGGCGGGGTCCTGTGGATTGAAGAGGGGTTCCGGCGATCCGTGGAGGCCGGTGTTGCGGGCCGTCTCGATCGCCACGTAGAGACTCGCAAACCTCAGCGGCGGATACAACCCCTTCTGGAAAGTTTTTTTTGATTCCTCGGTGTCGACTAGGTCACAGCCGTACTTCCATGGGGTGGATCCTGGTCTAAACGTTCGAGTGAAAGGACTTCAGCCCTTTCTGCTCACACAATCACACGCAGTGCACGGCGTACGCCTGTGAACGTCACGCTCGTACGCAGTCCGAGGTGGTCGCCGTCCATCTGAAGGGGTAGAGGGGCCTTCGAATGCAAGGTGAACTCGGTCAGGTCGTGCAGAGCCGCAGCGTGCTTGCCGTGGGGTCCACGCTCGGGGGACGAAGTGAGCAACTGGGTGCCATACCGGGCAACCGCGGCGCTGGACAGGCGGCTGAGACCGAGTACGTCGAGGCCTTTATCGAACGACGCCTTAGGTGACGTGTACATCGGGCGATTGCCGAGATACGTCCAGGGCGAGGTGTTCGAGACTATGGCCACCACCAGATCGGTGACCGGGTCCTCGCCGGGCTGCTCCAGGGTGATCGTCCCGTGCCGGCGGTGCTGCTCCCCGAGGAACTGCCGGACCACCTGACGCACGTACAACGCGTGCGTGGATTTCTTGCCCTGCTCCCGCTGCTGCTCGACCCGCCCGACCACCCCGGCGTCGAACCCGAGCCCGGCGTTGAAGGTGAACCAGCGCGACGGCACCGCCTCGTCCTCGGTACCGGGCGTCCCGGAACTCAGCCCCAGACCGACCGTCCGCTCGCTGCCCTCGCGCAGGGCGTCGAGAATGGCGCCGGTGGCCTCCACGGCGTCGTTGGGCAGCCCCAGGGCGCGCGCGAAGACGTTGGTGGAACCGCCGGGGACCACGGCGAGGCCGGGCAGACGCTCCGGGTCGGGACCGGTGTGCAGCAGGCCGTTGACGACCTCGTTGACGGTGCCGTCGCCGCCGAGGGCCACCACCAGGTCGACGTTCCCGCTCTCCGCGGCCTGCCGGGCGAGGTCACGCGCGTGGCCTCTGTACTCCGTGGTGACGGCCTCCAGCTTCATCTCGCTGGCGAGCGCGTGGAGCAGGACGTCGCGCGTACGTGCGCTTGTGGTGGTTGCCGCCGGATTGACCACGAGAAGTGCACGCATGAGTTGCAGCGTACCTACTGGGGGGTACCCGTCCCATACCGAGGTAGGGGTTCGGTAAGAGGAGAGGGCGTGAGCCTGGACACCCGGGGCCGTTTTCCGAGGGCTACCCTTCTGGGGTGAGCGCTGAGCAGACCCCCGCCCCGGAGACGGAGACCGACGGCCCCGACGGACCCCGTCCGCGCCGGCTGGCCTACGCGGCGGCCCTGGTCGCGCTGGAGGGTCTCGCGCTGGCGGTAGGCGGAGTGTGGATGCTCGTCCTGGGGCTCACCGGCGACCCGGACGACCGGCAGCAGGCCGTGACCGGAGGCATCACCCTGGTGGTGCTCGCGCTGCTGCCCCTGCTCGCCGCGCGCGGACTGCTCGGCCGGCGGAGCTGGAGCCGGGGCCCCGCCGTCATCACGCAGATCATGGCGCTGCCGGTGGCCTACAACCTGCTCCAGGCCGACAGCGTGGCCATCCCGGCCGGGATCGCGCTCGCGGTGGTCGCGATCGCCTCGCTGGTGCTGCTGGTGAACCCGGCAACGACACAGGCCCTCGGAATCCGAGGGCCCGGCCGCCGTACCGAAGAGCCGAAGGGCTAGCCTCCGGCCCGGTCCTACTCCTCCACGAGGAGCTTCTCCCGCAGCTGGGCCAGTGTCCGGGCCAGCAGCCGGGACACGTGCATCTGGGAGATGCCGACCTCCTGCGCGATCTGCGACTGCGTCATGTTGCCGAAGAAACGCAGCAGCAGGATCCGCTTCTCCCGGGGCGGCAGGTCCTCCAGGAGCGGCTTGAGCGACTCCCGGTACTCGACGCCCTCCAGGGCCTCGTCGTACGCGCCCAGGGTGTCCGCGACCGCGGGGGACTCGTCGTCCGTGTCCGGGACGTCCAGGGACAGCGTGGAGTACGCGTTCGCGGACTCCAGGCCCTCCAGGACCTCCTCCTCCGAGATGCCCAGCTTCTCGGCCAGCTCGTGGACCGTGGGGGAGCGGCCGTGCCGCTGCGAGAGCTCCGCCGTCGCCGTGGTCAGCGACAGCCGCAGCTCCTGGAGCCTGCGCGGAACACGCACCGCCCAGCCCTTGTCACGGAAGTGCCGCTTGATCTCGCCGACGACCGTCGGGGTCGCGTACGTCGAGAACTCGACCCCGCGTTCCGGGTCGAAGCGGTCGACCGACTTGATCAGGCCGATGGTGGCGACCTGGGTCAGGTCGTCCAGCGGCTCGCCGCGGTTGCGGAAGCGGCGCGCGAGATGCTCGACGAGCGGCAGGTGCATACGGACCAGCCGGTTGCGCAGCTCCGCGTACTCGACGCTGCCGTCCTTGAGCGTGCGCAGCTCGATGAAGAGAGCGCGCGCTCCGCTGCGATCCTGGGGGTCGTGCCGGGTGCTCTGCGCACTCTGCACACTGTGCGCGCCCGCCACGTCGTCCCGCTCGTGCTCGCTCATCGCCTGGTCCGTCGCCCTTCCCCGAGCTTTCGCCTCCTCCCCCACGCTCGACTCAGTCGGAGCGGGGGAACCCCCGGCAACAGGGGAGACCCCACCAATACGCACGGCACCGTCCTGCTCACGTTGACCGTCGTCCGTCACACCGGCCTCCGAGGGTTCGTCCTCCGGATGCGGCCGGGCCTGCTCGGGGATTCCGCCGCAGGGCACCAGGGGGCCGGCGTCCGCCGTACGGCGTGCTCCGCCCGTGCCGCCCTCGGCCGGCAGCTCCCGTGTGCCGCGCTCTTCGTCCCGCACCGGCCCGTCCCCGTTCCTCACGCCGGCCCGGGTCCCGCGCCGCGCTGTTTGTAGAGGCTGATCGAAACGGTCTTGTCCTCGTCGACTGCCGATGAGACCTTGCCCGCGAGGGCCGAGAGCACGGTCCAGGCGAAGGTGTCGCGCGAGGGCGCGTGACCGTCCGTCGTCGGGGCGGAGACGGTGACTTCGAGCGAGTCGTCCACGAGCCGGAAGACACAGCTGAGCACTGAGCCGGGCACGGCCTGCTGGAGCAGGATCGCGCAGGCCTCGTCCACCGCGATGCGGAGGTCCTCGATCTCGTCGAGGGTGAAGTCCAAACGGGCTGCGAGGCCGGCCGTGGCCGTACGCAGCACCGACAGGTAGGCACCCGCAGCCGGCAGCCGGACTTCCACGAAGTCCTGGGTCGCGGGCTCGCCTGCGATCTGGGACACCCTCACCTCCAAGGTGGTACAAGCTCTTTCGGGGGCCCAGGGGTCGCCCCCCGGGGTAACGCGATACTTGGTTCAGCGGTGACGCTACCGCGCTCCGAACTTTCCTGTCCCCGGGACCCCAACCCCATGCTGTCACTCATAGTAAACCTACGGATACGCTCCGTGGCTAGGGGTCCTGCGGGCCCAATTGGGAAGAGCGCGCGCCGGGTTGACGTACCCAGACGTCAGACGGTCGAACCGTCGAAACCGGGGGTCGGATTACGGGGTCACAGGAGTACGTGGTCCACGAAGCACCAGCGCCAGCTCTCCCCGGGTTCGTAGGTCCGCATCACCGGGTGCCCGGATTCCTTGTGATGTGCTGTCGCGTGGCGCAGGGGCGAGGAGTCGCAGCAGGCGACATGGCCGCAGTAGAGGCACAGTCGCAGCTGTACGGGGTGGGTGCCGGCCGCCAGACACTCAAGGCAGGTCTCGCTCTGGGGCTTCGGTTCCGGGAGCGGCAGCGCGTCGGCGTGCGTGCACTGTTTCATGATTGCCAGATTACGACGGCTGTGCGGTTGGCCGCGCGGAAAAACGAGGGCGGGCGAGGACGATGGACGTGATGCCACTGCTGTTGCTGGTGGCGGGAAGTGCCGCGGTGGCCGCGGGGGCCCGGCGCACCCCGGTGCCGGCACCGCTGCTGCTGGTCGCGGTCGGGCTGGCCGTCTCGTACGTGCCGGGGGTCCCGGACTACACCCTGGACCCGGACGTCGTCCTGCCGCTGCTGCTGCCCCCGCTGCTGTACACGTCGGCCACCGACAGCTCGTACCTCGACCTGCGGGCCCAAGTGCGGCCGGTGGCGCTGTTGTCGGTGGGGTACGTGCTCTTCGCCACGTTCGTCGTCGGCTGGGCCGCGTACGTGATCGTGCCCGGGCTGCCGCTGACCGCGGCGCTGGTGCTCGGCGCGGTGGTCGCGCCGCCGGACGCGGTCGCCGCGACCGCGGTGGCCCGCCGGGTGGGACTGCCCTCGCGGATCACGACGATCCTCCAGGGCGAGTCCCTGCTGAACGACGCCACCGCGATCACCGCCTACAAGGTGGCCCTCGCGGCGGCGGTCGGCGAGGGCGCCACCTGGGCCGGCGGCATCGGGGAGTTCCTGCTCGCGGCCGTCGGCGGTGTGGGTGTCGGGCTCCTGATGATGGTGCCGATCCACTGGCTGCGCACCCACCTCAAGGAGGCGCTGCTCCAGAACACGCTCTCCCTGCTGATCCCGTTCGTCGCCTACGCGGTCGCCGAGCAGGTGCACGCCTCCGGAGTGCTCGCCGTCGTGGTCGTGGCGCTCTATCTGGGCCACCGCGCGTGGGAGGTCGATTTCGCGACCCGCCTCCAGGAGGAGGCGGTCTGGAAGATGGTCGCCTTCGTCCTGGAGTCGGCGGTGTTCGCCCTGATCGGGCTGCAACTGCCGGTGGTCCTCAAGGGACTTGGCGAGTACCGGGGCCTGGACGCGGCCCTGTACGCGATCGCCCTCTTCCTGGTGGTCGTCGTGACCCGCTTCGTGTGGGTGTACCCGGCGGCCTTCCTGCCCCGCATGTTCTCCGCGCGGATCAGGGAACGCGAGGACAACCCCACCTGGAAGGGGGCGATGACCACCGCGTGGGCCGGCATGCGGGGCGTGGTCTCACTCGCCATCGCCTTCTCGATCCCGCTCACGGTGCACGGCGGCGACCCCTTCCCGCAGCGCAACATCATCCTATTCCTGACCTTCACGACGGTCATCGGGACCCTGGTGGTGCAGGGCCTGAGCCTGCCCCCGATCATCCGGCTGCTGAAATTCCCCGGGCGCGACCCCCAGGCCGAGACGCTCGCCGAGGCCAACGCCCAGGCGCAGGCCTCCCGGGTGGCCGAGAAACGCCTCAACGCCCTTCTGGAGGACGAGCGCAACGCCCTGCCCCCTCCGCTGGCCGACCGCCTCCGCGAGGTCCTGGAGCGCCGCCGCAACGCCGTCTGGGAGCGCCTGGGCGCCACCAACCCCGTCACCGGCGAGACCGTCGACGACACCTACCGCCGCCTGTCCCGCGAGATGATCAGCGCCGAACGCTCGATGTTCGTCCGCCTGCGCGACGGCCGCTACATCGACGACGAGATGCTGCGCACCCTGCTGCGCAGGCTGGACCTGGAGGAGGCGGCGGCTTATCGGGAGGCGGCCTAGAAGGTCACGGCAAGGGGCGCCCGGTGACGACAGCCGCGACCGTGCTCCCGCGCGGGAAGGCACCTTCGCCCACGAGGGCAACGAGTCCGTACAGCGACTTGGCGACATAGAGACGCTCGACGGCCAGCCCGTGCCGGTCCTCGAAGTCCTCGGCGAAGGTGTCGAGTTCGGCCGGCACGCGCGCGTAGCCGCCGAAATGGAAGCGGTCGTCGAGCGACCAGTCGCCGCGTCGGCCGCCGAAGGCCCGCTCCTGGAGGGCCGTGATGTCGGCGCCCAGGAAGCCACCCTTGAGGACCGGTATCCCCAACACCCGCTGGTCGGGGGCGAGTCCGGCGGCCAGTCCGGCCAGTGTGCCGCCGGTCCCGCAGGCGAGGGCGACCACATCGACGTCGGCACGCGCGCGCAGTTCCTCGCCGAGGGCCCGGCAGCCGTGCACGGCAAGGGAGTTGCTGCCGCCCTCCGGGACGACGTACGCGTCCTCCGTGTCCACCTCGCGCAGGATGCCGGCCAGTGTCCTGGGCTCGCTCTTGTGCCGGTACGTCGACCTGTCGACGAAGTGGAGGCGCATCCCGTCGGCCGCGCACCGGGCCAGGGACGGATTGAGCGGACGGTCGGACAGCTCCTGGCCGCGGACCACGCCGACCGTCCGCAGGCCCAGGAGACGGCCCGCGGCGGCGGTGGCGCGCAGGTGGTTGGAGTAGGCGCCGCCGAACGTGACGACCGTACGGCCGGCCGCCGCCGCGAGGTTGGGCGCGAGCTTGCGCCACTTGTTGCCGATCAGGTCCGGGTGGATCAGGTCGTCCCGCTTGAGCAGCAGCCGGACGCCGTGCCGGCCGAAGCGCGCGTCCGCGATCTCCTCCACCGGCGACGGCAGCCGGGGCCGTAGCGCGGCGAGGTCGGGGCTGGTCACGGCACCATTGTCACCCGGGGCGCCCGAGTCGTCCGTGTCCCCCGGGGGTCACTTCAGGCGCTCGCCGACCCGCTCGCGCAGCCAGTCCATCGTGAACCCGCGCGGGTCCACCTTTCCGGGCTGCCACTCCAGGTGCCCGATCACCGAACGAGCAGACCAGCCGTGGTGGCGGCAGATCGCCGCGCAGACCTTCTCGATCGCCGCCAACTGGGCCTCGGGCCACGGGTCCTCGCCGTCGCCGAGGTTCTCGCACTCGAAGCCGTAGAAGTGCCGGTTGCCGTCGGTGTTGGCCTCGTTGTCGTGCGGCAGCCGCTTCTCGGCGATCACCGCGCGCAGCACGTCGTCGTCGCCCAGGCCCGCGTGGTTGGCGCGTCCGTAGCCGACCAGGTGGACGGTGCCGTCCTTGGTGATGACGCCGTGGCACAGCGGGCCGGGCAGGTCCGGGCGGCCCTCGCGGCAGAGGTCCACGGTGTGGGCGCTGCCCTTGGTGACCGTGTGGTGGATCATCACGCCGTGCACGGGTCCCCACGGGCCCTTGTGGTTGCGGTTGTGGTGCTCCCAGTCGCCGACCTCGACGACCGTTGCGCCCTCCGCCTTCAGACCGGCCAGGAAACCGCCCGCGGACATGGGTGAGGCCATGAACGCCTCCTTCGTGCTGTGCGACGGCCGACGTGCACGGCCGCCTGTTATCGCTGCTTGTACCGAAAAGATCCCGTTACGCACGACTTGTTCGCACGGCGTGCGAGCCGATCCGGACAACGGCGGCCCCGGCCACAACTCGAACAACATTCGAGGTGAACGGCCCTGTGCCCAGCACGTGAAGATCCATTCCCGCTCTTTCGGGTAATACCACCGGCACGCTGAGTGAGGAAGGCTGGTGCGCGAGAACGATGCCGGGCGCACAGGCGCCGGGCATGAATGGGGAGGGCATTTCTCTATGTCGGTAGGCGAAGAGGTCCGCGCGGAGCAGAACAAGCCGCAGCAGAGCCTTGGCACGGCGGCTGCGCGGAACCTGGCCACCACCACCAAGTCCGCACCGCAGATGCAGGAGATCAGCTCCCGCTGGCTCCTGCGCACACTGCCGTGGGTGAACGTGCAGGGTGGCACATACCGGGTGAACCGACGGCTGAGTTACTCCGTGGGCGACGGCCGGGTGACATTCGTGAAGACCGGCGACCGCGTCGAGGTCATCCCCGCGGAGCTCGGCGAACTGCCCGCGCTGCGGGACTACGAGGACGAGGAGGTCCTCTCGGAACTGGCGGTCCGCTGCCGGCAGCGCGAGTTCGCCCCGGGGGAGGCGATCGCGTCGTTCGGCAGCCAGGCCGACGAGGTGTACCTGCTGGCACACGGCAGGGTGGAGAAGATCGGCACGGGCCCCTACGGCGACGACACGGTCCTCGGAGTCCTCGCCGACGGCGCCTACTTCGGCGACCAGGCACTGCTGGACCCGGAGGCCATCTGGGAGTACACGGCCCGCGCGGACACCGCCTGCACGGTGCTCGTGCTGGCCCGGGGGGACGTCGAGCAGGTCGCGGAGCGCTCCGACACCCTGCGCGAACACCTCACGCAGCTGCGCGCGATCCCCGAGCAGCGCACCAACAAGTACGGCGAGAAGGCGATCGACCTCGCCGCGGGCCACTCCGGCGAGCCGGACATCCCGCACACCTTCGTCGACTACGACGCCCGGCCGCGCGAGTACGAACTCAGCGTCGCCCAGACCGTCCTGCGCATCCACTCGCGCGTGGCCGATCTCTACAACCAGCCGATGAACCAGACGGAACAGCAACTCCGGCTCACCGTCGAGGCGTTGAAGGAGCGCCAGGAGCACGAGCTGATCAACAACCGCGAGTTCGGCCTGCTCAACAACTGCGAGTACGACCAGCGGCTCCAGCCCCACGACGGCGTGCCCAGCCCGGACGACATGGACGAGCTGCTCAGCAGGCGGCGCGGCACCAAGCTGTTCCTCGCCCACCCGCGCGCGATCTCCGCGTTCGGCCGCGAGCTCAACAAGCGCGGACTGGTCCCGGAGTCCATCGACGTCGGCGGCAACCGCATCCCGACCTGGCGCGGGGTGCCGATCTACCCGTGCAACAAGATCCCGGTCAGCGACCGGCGGACCACCTCGATCATCGCCATGCGTACCGGCGAGGCAGACCAGGGCGTCATCGGCCTCCAGCAGGCCGGTATCCCGGACGAGATCGAGCCGAGCCTGTCGGTGCGCTTCATGGGCATCAACGAACAGGCGATCATCAAGTACCTCGTGACGGCCTACTACTCGGCGGCGGTCCTGGTGCCGGACGCCCTCGGCGTCCTGGAGAACGTCGAGATCGGCCGCTGGAGGTGACGTTTCAGCAGCTGGACGCGGTGTCCCCGCCCGTCGGGGCGGGTACACCCCGGTCACATGTGCCCAGCCGCGGTGGAAACGCCACCGTCCGCGGACTCTCCGAGGGGGACCCCATGGCCGAGTTCAGGGCGGAGACGAAACAGCGCGCCGACGGGAGCCGGCCGGTCGACGGGACACAACCGGCCGACAGGGGACAGTCGGTCGACGGGACACAACCGGCCGACGGGTATGAGGCGGCGGTGATCCTGGAGGGGGCCAGGGCGTCCGTCGACCCCGAACTGCGCTCGGCGATCGACTCGCTGCCCGGCTCGATGCGCCGGATCGCGCTCTACCACTTCGGGTGGGAGCACGCGGACGGCACCCCGGCGGCGGGCAACGCCGGCAAGGCGATCCGCCCCGCCCTTGTCCTCACCGCGGCCACCGCACTCGGCGGCGAACGGGCCCGGACGGGCGCGCTCCGGGCCGCTGCGGCGCTGGAACTGGTCCACAACTTCACCCTGCTGCACGACGACGTGATGGACCGGGACACCACCCGCAGACACCGGCCCACCGCGTGGACCGTGTTCGGCGACCCCGACGCGATCCTCGCCGGGGACGCACTCCAGGCACTGGCGCTGCGGCTGCTCGCCGAGGACCCGCACCCGGCCTCCTCGGCCGCCGCGGCCCGGCTCGCGGACTGCGTCGTCGAACTGTGCGCGGGCCAGCACGCGGACACCGCCATGGAGAAGCGCGCCCCCGGCGAGGTCACCCTCGACGAGGTGCTCGCCATGGCCGAGGCCAAGACCGGCGCGCTGCTCGGTTGCGCCTGCGCGGTGGGCGCGCTGTACGCGGGGGCGTCCGCCGAGGACGTCGAGGCGCTGGACGCGTTCGGCCGGCAGGCCGGGCTCGCCTTCCAGCTGATCGACGACGTCATCGGCATATGGGGCGACCCCGGCCGCACCGGCAAACCGGCCGGCGCCGACCTCGCCGTACGCAAGAAGTCGCTGCCCGTGGTCGCCGCGCTCGGCTCGGGCACCCCGGCGGCCGCGGAACTCGCCGAACTGTACGGACTGCCGTACGAGGAAGGGGACTTGGAGCGCACCGCGCTCGCCGTCGAGCGGGCGGGCGGCCGGGACTGGGCGCAGGCCCAGGCGGCCGACCGGATGGCACGGGCCGTGCAGGAGCTGGCCCGGGCGATCCCGGACCCGCAGGACGCGGGCGGTCTGCTCGCGCTGGCCGAGTTCGTGACCCGGCGCAGCAGTTGAGGACTCCGGAGCCTTTGGGAACCGTGCGGCCCTGACTCCGCCCGGCCACCGGGCTCCGGACCGACGGGTCCCGCGCATCCCCACGGTGCGCGGGGCCCCTCTTTTTTGAGGCTCGGTTCGCCTCCGGGGCGCAAAAGTCGGTGTCGAGAGGCCGACCGTGCTCGGCCCTGCGGGCCTCCGCGCGCTCGGCCTCTCGACACCGACGCGCCCCTTCGGCTCACTCGCCCGTAAGTCCCGCTAGTCTCAACACCCGTTCAGGTGACGGTGGTTGAGAGCTAAGGGGCGGGACATGAGCGTGGCGATACGGGCGGCGGGCGAGGGCGACCGGGAGTTGATCGTCGGGCTGCTGGACGACGCGTTCCAGGACGACCCGGTGAGCGGCTGGGTCTTTCCCGACGCCGAGTACCGCCGTACGACCCACCACAAGCTGATGGCCGCCTTCACGGACGCCGTGTTCGCCGACGGCCGGATCGATCTGGCCGAGGACGGCTCGGCCTGCGCGCTGTGGCTGTCGGTGCCGGGCGAGGCGCACACGGCGGACGGCGAGGACGAGGCCGTACAGCTGCGGGAGTTCGTGGATCCGGACAACGAGCGGGTCGAGACGATCGCCCGGCTCATGGCGGAGGGGCATCCCACCGGCCGGGCCCACGAGTACCTGTGGATGATCGCCGTGACACCGGGCCGGCAGGGCGAGGGCCTCGGCGCCGCGCTGATCCGGCACGTCCTGGAGCGCTGCGACCGCGAAGGCCTGCCCGCGTACCTGGAGGCGAGCAGCGAGCGCAGCACCAAGCTGTACGAACGGCTCGGCTACGCCTTCACCGACACCACCCTCGACCTCCCGGACGGCCCGCGCATGTATCCGATGTGGCGCGAACCCCGCACGGTTCTACTCTGAGTGCATGGGCAGAGAAGAACACACCTGTCCCGTCTGCGGACAGCCGGTCGCCACCGTCGTCCGGCGGTACAAGACGCTCGGGGCATGGGTGCCGAAGTGGGTGGCCGGCCCCTGCCGGAACCCCGAGTGCGAGGCGTACGCCGGCGAGGGTCCCGGGCCCGGGGCCGCATCCGTCCCGGAGGAATCCTGACCCCGTGTCGAGAATCCCGGCCCGGCTCCGATGTCTCCTGTGAGAGCCGCCCGGCACGGGTGGCCCGAGCCGAAGGAGCGGACTCATGAAGTACCTGGTCATGGTGCAGGGCACGCAGGCGGACTACGACGGCATGCAGGGCAAGCCCACCCCCCGGGTCCCCGGCCTGGAGCGAGGCGGAGCTGCAGGCCATGTTCGCCCACATGGGCGCCATCAACGACGACCTGTCCGAGACGGGTGAGCTGATCGACGCGCAGGGGCTGACCGAACCGGAGAGGACCCGGCTGGTCGCGCTGGGCGCGGACGGCAAGGCCGTGATCACCGACGGCCCGTACAGCGAGACCAAGGAACTGATGGCCGGCTACTGGGTCCTGGAGTGCGCGAGCCTGGAACGCGTCACGGAGATCGCCGACCGCGTCACCCGCTGCCCCCTGCCCGAAGGCGCCGTCAACCGCGCGGTGGTGATCCGCCCCATCCAGGACGGCACCGCGGACGTCTGAGCCCCGTGCGCGACACCACCGGCACCGAGGACCTGCTGCGCCGCCACGCCCCGCAGGTCCTCGGCGCGCTGGTCAGGCGGTACGGCCATTTCGACACCGCCGAGGACGCCGTACAGGAGGCGCTGCTCGCGGCGGCCCGGCAGTGGCCGGAGCGCGGTGTGCCGGAGAATCCGCGCGGATGGCTGATCCGGGTCGCCTCGCGGCGGCTGACGGACGCGCTGCGCGGCGAGGAGGCGCGGCGGGCGCGGGAGGAGAGGGCGGCGGCTCTTGAGCCCCGGAACCCGTACACCCCCGAGCCGCCGCGCGAGGACGACACCCTCTCCCTGCTCTTCCTCTGCTGTCATCCGGAGCTGACCCCGCCCGCGCAGATCGCGCTCACCCTGCGGGCGGTCGGCGGTCTGACGACGGCGGAGATCGCCCGGGCGTACCTGGTCCCCGAGGCGACGATGGCGATGGGGGTCCCCCGGTTCGAGCGAAGCCGAGAACTGGGGGAGGATCAGCCGGGCGAAGACGAAGGTGCGGGGCGTGCGCTTCGGACGGCCGGACAACTGGGCCGAGCGGCTGCCCGCCGTCCTGCACACGCTCTACCTGATCTTCAACGAGGGCTATACGGCGACGTCCGGCCCGAGTCTGATCCGGCGCGAACTCGCGGGCGAGGCAATCCGGTTGACCCGGGCCGTGCACCGGCTGCTCCCGGAGGCCGGCGAAGTGGCGGGCTGCTCGCGCTGATGCTGCTCACCGACGCCCGCCGGGCCGCCCGCACCGGTCCCCACGGCGAACTCGTCCCCCTAGACGACCAGGACCGCGACCGCTGGGACAGGGCGGCGATCGAGGAGGGCGTCGCCCTCGTCACCCGGGCGCTGTCCCAGGGGCCCGCGGGGCCCTACCAGCTGCGCGCGGCGATCGCCGCCGTACACGACGAGGCGCCGTCGGCGCGGGCGACGGACTGGCACGAGATCCTCGGCTGTACGAGGTGCTGGTGCGCCTGGTCCCCGGCCCCGTCGAACGCCTCAACCGGGCCGTCGCCGTCGCCATGGTCGACGGTCCGCACGCGGGCCTGGCCGAACTGGACCTGGTGGCGGACGAGTTGGGGGAGGGGTACCGCCCCGACGCGGTCCGCGGCCACCTCCTGGAACGGGCCGGCGAGTTCACCGCGGCCCGGGCCGCCTACGAGTCGGCGGCGGCCGGGACCCTCAGCCTGCCCGAGCAGCGCTACCTGCGGGCACGGGCCGCACGGCTGAGGCCTTAGCGTGGGCGTATGCCGGAATCCGAACCCACCGCCGCCCCCGCCACCATCCTCCACATCACCGAGCGCGCCCTCTGGGACGCGGCCCGCGAGCGCGGCGCCTACGAGTGGTCGACCCGTGGCCGCACCCTCCAGGAGGAGGGCTTCATCCACTGCTCGACCCGCGCCCAACTCCCGCGCGTGGCAGCCTTCTTGTACGGCTCCTACGACGGCCCCGGCGACCTCGTGGTCCTGGAGGTGGACCCGGGACGGCTCGGCGCACCGCTGAAGTACGAGGCGCCGGAGCCGGGCGGCGAGGAGTTCCCGCACATCTACGGGCCGATTCCGGTGGACGCGGTGGTCGGGGTGGAGGCGTGGACGGCTTGAGCCGGTTGTGGCGCCGGGTCCTGGTGGCGTGGGCGGTCGCCGTGGCCGTCGGGGGCGGGCTCACCCTGTGGCTGCAGGACTCCGGCGGGCCGCACGAGCCGTACGGCGGGCAGCTGAACACGCCCGACGGCGAGACGCCGACGGCGTCGCCGGGTCAGGACGGTCAGGACGCGGCGAACGGCTGTCCGACGCCCACGGCCTCGCCGTACGACGACCCGCATACGATCTTCATCTGCCTCAAGAGCGGCTAGGCAGCCCGCCGGTCTCCGGGTCGCGCCCCGTCAGACAGTAGACGCCGCCCGCCGGGTCCCGCATCACCGTCCAGTGCGTGCCGTGGGAGACGACACGCGCCCCGAACCGCTCGTGCCGTGCCGTCGTCGCGCCGATGTCCGCGCAGGCCAGGTCGAGGTGGGCGGAGGCGGGGCGTTCCTCGCCGAGCCGCTGGAGCAGGATACGGATCGGCAGGCCGGGTGGCGGCTTGAGCACATGGAACTCCGGAAGGGCGCCCCGCAGTGACGCCCAGTCGGGCAACAGGGCGCTCCAGAAGGCGACTTCGGCGTCGTAGGAGCCGGGTCCGATGTCGAGGGACACCTGGTCGAGGCGGCTGCCGTCCACGACGGGCGGTCGTACGGCCTCGCCGTGCCAGGGGACAGCGCAGAACAACTGCCCGGCGGGGGACCGGAGTACGGCCCAGCCGTCGTGCTCGGCGACGGCGTCGGCGCCGAGCCCCAGCGCGGACGCCACGAACGCGGGCACGTCCTCGACGGAGAAGTCGAGGTGCGCCCCGCCCGAGCCGGACCCGACCCCCTGCACCTTCACGCAGGCGTCCGCCCCTTCCATCACCAGGGTGACGAACTCCCCCTCCTCACCGCGCGGTTCGGACAGCCGGGTGTCCGTGACGGCCGTCCAGAAGGCGCGGGCGGGATCGAGGAACGCACGCGGGCGGTCGACGAAGGCGTAGGTCCAGCGGATGCCGGCCGGGATGCTCATGAGGTGATCGTAAGCGGGAGGACGCGAACCGCCCTCCCGCGATTCTCAGTCCCCGCTGCGCTGCATGAACCGCAGCATGTTCCCCGCCGGGTCCCGGAACGCGCAGTCGCGGACACCGTACGGCTGGTCCGTCGGCTCCTGGACCACCTCGGCGCCGGACTCCTGGACGCGGGCGTAGAGGGCGTCGCAGTCGGCGGTGGTGAAGTTGACCCCGCGCAGGGTGCCCTTGGCGAGCAGTTCGGCCATGGCCTGCTTGTCGGCGGGGGAGGCGTCCGGGTTCGCGGCCGGCGGCTCCAGCACGATCTCCACGTCCGGCTGCAACGGCGACCCCACGGTCACCCACCGCATGCCCTCGAAACCGACGTCGTTGCGGATTTCCAGCTCCAGCACGTCGCAGTAGAAGGCGAGGGCCTTGTCGTGGTCGTCGACGGCGATGAAGCACTGGCGGAGTTTCAGGTCCATGCAGCACAGGCTAGGGGCGGAGCGGCGGTCCCGCCCGGTTCGGCCGGGTAAAGGTGCGGGCCACGCAGGACGGGATCACCGCGCCCGCCTCGTGCGAACGGGCGCGATAGGCGCTGGGCGTCTCACCGACCAGCTCGGTGAAGCGCGAGCTGAACGAACCGAGCGAGGTACAGCCGACGGCCATGCACACCTCCGTCACACTCAGATCCCCGCGCCGCAGCAACGCCTTCGCCCGCTCGATCCGCCGGGTCATGAGATAGCTGTACGGCGTCTCCCCGTACGCGGCCCGGAAGCTCCGCTGGAAGTGCCCCGGCGACATCAGCGCGGTCCGCGCGATCGAGGCCATGTCGAGCGGCTCGGCGTACTCCCGGTTCATCCGGTCGCGGGCCTGACGCAGCCGTACGAGGTCTTCGCGATTCACGGGTCCAGGATGGCACGGGGGCCGGTACGGCTACCGGGGAATCGAGCTGAGGAACGGGCGCCCTTGCGCGCGCATCAGCTCGATCACCCGGGCGTACAGGGCGTTGTCCTCGATGAGGAGGGCCATGCGGGTGGTGGTGTTGTAGATGGTGCCCGCAGCCACGGTCGTCCGGACGACCACCCAGCCGTCCTCGGAGCCGTCCCAGAGGTAGCCGTACTCGGCGCTCCCGTCGGTGCCGGTGTCGGTGTCTGTCATGCGATGCGGCTCCAGCGGTCGGAATTGCCGTACGACGAAGCACGACGAAGGGGCCCGGCCGGCGAACCGGTCGAGCCCCTTCATCATGCCCACTGACACATGCCCGACGGCCCCGGCCCGCTGACCTGCGATGGTGCACCGATCGCCGGTCGGGCCGGGGCTGTTGGGTGTGTCAGGCCTTCTTGGTCTCCCAGAAGATCTTGTCGATCTGGGCGATGTAGTCCAGCGCCTTCTGGCCCGTCGCCGGGTCGGTGGACGCCTTGGCGGCCGAGAGGGCCTTCAGGGCGTCGTTGACCAGCTGGTGCAGCTCCGGGTACTTCTCGAAGTGCGGGGGCTTGAAGTAGTCGCTCCAGAGCACCGAGACGTGGTGCTTCGCGAGCTCGGCGCGCTGTTCCTTGATGACGGTGGCACGCGCCTGGAAGTGCGGGTCGTCGTTGGCGGCCATCTTGTCCTGTACGGCCTTCACCGACTCCGCCTCGATGCGGGCCTGGGCCGGGTCGTACACACCGCAGGGCAGGTCGCAGTGCGCGCTGACCTTCACCTTGGGGGCAAACAGGCGGGAAAGCATGGAGCGTTCCTTCCTCGTGATCGTCTTCTCAGGTGGGACATTACTCCCTGGAGAAGCTGATTTCGCGAGTGCCCCCATGCGCTTAGGACAAAAGTCCGGGGTCGGACTCAGACTGGTGGAGGATAGGACCGGGGAGGTGCCGGGGATGCCGGAGCTGTCGCAGGAGACCGAGCGCGGGAGGGCCGTACTGCCCTTCGGGACGGCCGAGGTGACCGGGCCGTCCATGGTGCCGACGCTGGTCCACGGGGATCTGCTCGTGGTCCAGTACGGCGCCAGGATCAGGCCCGGGGACGTCGTCGTGCTGCGGCATCCGTTCCAGCAGGACCTGCTGGTCGTCAAGCGGGCCGTGGAGCGGCGGGACGGCGGCTGGTGGGTGCGCGGGGACAACGCGTTCGCCGGTGGGGACAGTACGGACTACGGCGCGGTGCCCGAGGATCTGGTGCTGGGCAAGGTGCGCTTCCGGTACCGGCCGCTCAGGCCCGGTCAGCGTTCGCCGTTCGCGCTCGCGCGCTGGGCGCTCTCGGCCGCCAGGCCCGTCCTCTCCGACCGGTCGGCCTCCAGGCGCTTCCGGGCCCGGTAGGCGGCCACGTTGGCGCGGGTCGCGCAGCGGTCCGAGCAGTAGCGCCGGGAGCGGTTGGTCGAGGTGTCGAGGTAGGCGTTGCGGCACGGGGGCGCCTCGCACAGGCCCAGCCGGTCCACGCCGTACTCGGTGAGGTGGAAGGCCAGGCCCATCGCCGCGATGGCCGCGTAGCCGGCGGTCGCGTTGGACGGGTGGTCCGCGAGGTGCATGTGCCACAGCGGGCGGCCGTCGTCGTCGCGATGGTTGTGCCCGGAGATCTGCGGGCTGACCGGGAACTCCAGAAGGAGTGAGTTCAGCAGGTTCACGGAGAGGGTCTCGTCGCCGCCGTCGGCCGCCTCGAAGACCGCCCGCAGCCGCGCCCGGACCGAGCGGAAGCGGGTGACGTCGGCGTCGGTGGCGCGGCGAGCCGCCTCCTTGTTGGTGCCGAACAGGTCCCGCACGGCCTCGACCGAGGTCAGGGCGTCCTTGCCCCGGGCCGGTTCCTCGGTGTTGACGAGGCGTACGGCGTAGTCCGAGTAATAGGCCAGTTCCACTTGTAGTCCTTACAGAGGCGCTCTATGGTCGTGGATGCGGTCGGGTAACAGCTGATCGTGCTTCCAGGGTATTACGAGAGTGGCGTTGCCACAGTGTGCGGACAGGGGGTCCTCATGACGACCGGTGTCGGAACCGACTGGCAGTCCTGGCAGGAGAGCTGGGACCGGCAGCAGGAGTGGTACATGCCCGACCGGGAGGACCGCTTCCGGATCATGCTCGACATGGTCGAGGCCTGCGTCGGGCCTGAGCCGCGCGTCCTCGACCTCGCCTGCGGCACCGGCAGCATCACGGCCAGGCTGCTGGCCCGCTTCCCGCACGCCACCAGTACCGGCGTCGACCTCGATCCCGCCCTCCTCGCCATCGCCCGCGGCACCTTCGAGGGCGACGAGCGGGTCTCCTTCGTCACGGCCGACCTCAAGGACCCGCGGTGGACGAGGGACCTGCCGTACGACTCGTACGACGCGGTCCTCACCGCCACGGCCCTGCACTGGCTGCGCGACGAACCCCTCGCGGCCCTCTACGGCGAACTCGCCGAACTCGTCCGCCACGGCGGCGTCTTCATGAACGCCGACCACATGATCGACGACACCACGCCCCGGATCAACGCGATCGAGCGCACCCACAGCCATTCCCGTATGGAACAGGCCCAGCGGAACGGCGCCCTCGACTGGGCTGAGTGGTGGCAACTCGCCGCCCAGGACCCGGTCCTCGCCGCACCGACCGCCCGCCGCTTCGAGATCTACGGCGCCCACGCGGACGGCGACATGCCCTCGGCCGCATGGCACGCGCGCGTGCTGCGCGAGAAGGGGTTCGGGGAGGCGCGGGCGGTGTGGTGCTCGCCGTCGGACACGTTGCTGCTGGCGCTGAAGTAGGCCCCGCAGGGCCCTGGTTGACGCGGTGGCCGATGTCCTGAGCCTTGTCGTGCCACAGTGACGCGCGCACACTCCGGTCACTGGAAGCGTGTCCACTGGCAGCGCGGGAGGGACGAGCCATGAACGTGCGCAAGGTCCTCGTGGTGGCCGGTGCGGCGGCCGCGGTGCTGGTCGGTACGACGGCGTCGCCGGCCTCCGCCGTCACGAACTACCGGGAGTACGCGAGCGTCGCCGGGTCCTCGCCGCCCTCGGGCTCAAGCTGCAGCCAGGTCTCCTACGGCGGGGGCTTGGCGGGCGTCGCCTGCTACCAGCCGCTGGGCGATGTGTTCTGGATCAGGGACACCGCGGCCGACGGGCATCATGTGGAGGCACGCGGCGTCATGGAGGGCGTCGGCCGCGGCTTCAGCTGCTACAGCTACCGAGGGTCGGGCGTCGGCTGGGAGAAGTGCACCGGCTTCGCCGACCTCATCCCCGAGCACGACACGATCAACCTCTTCCGCTCGGAGCTCTATGAGGGCGACACGCTGCTGGCGGGGGGCCTGATTCTTTCCGTGCAGACGACGTGAGGCGGCGCGCCCGACCCGGCCCCTACGTGCGCGAGTGCCGCTCACCGCTTCACAGAAGGAGCGGGGAGCGGCACTCGTACGGCACTGTTCCGCGTCAGAGAACCTTCGACAGGAACGACTGCGTCCGCTCGTGCTGAGGGTTCGTCAGGACGTCGCGCGGGTGGCCGGATTCGACCACCACGCCGCCGTCCATGAAGACGAGGCTGTCGCCGACCTCGCGGGCGAAGCCCATCTCGTGGGTGACGACGATCATCGTCATGCCGGACTCGGCGAGGTCACGCATGACGTCGAGGACGTCGCCGACCAGCTCCGGGTCGAGGGCCGAGGTCGGCTCGTCGAAGAGCATCAGCTTCGGGTCCATCGCCAGCGCCCGCGCGATCGCGACCCGTTGCTGCTGGCCGCCGGAGAGCTGCGAGGGGTAGCTCTGGGCCTTGTCGGCCAGTCCCACCCGCTCCAGGAGCTGCATCGCGCGCTCCTTGGCCTGCCCCTTGTTGACGCCCCTGACCTGCACCGGCGCCTCGACGATGTTCTCGGCGGCCGTCATGTGCGGGAACAGGTTGAAGCGCTGGAAGACCATGCCGATGTCCCGGCGCTTCACCGCGACCTCGCGATCGCGCAACTCGTAGAGCTTGTCGCCCTGCTGGCGGTAGCCGACGAGTTCGCCGTCGACGTACAGCCGGCCGGCGTTGATCTTCTCCAGGTGGTTGATGCACCGCAGGAAGGTCGACTTGCCGGAGCCGGAGGGGCCGATGAGGCAGAACACCTCGCCGGACTTCACCTCCAGGTCGATGCCCTTGAGCACCTCCACCGGGCCGAACGACTTGTGGACGCCCTCGGACTTGACCATCGGGACCGACGGGTCGGTCGTGGTGGACTCGGTCTTGGTGAGCTTGTCGGTCATGCCGCTGCTCCCTTCGGACGGCCGACGGACAGCAGGTTCGCCCGGATCTTCTGGAGCGGGGTCGGCGGCAGCGCACGGCTGGAACCGCGGGCGTAGTACCGCTCGACGTAGTACTGACCGACGCTCAGGACGGACGTCATGATCAGGTACCAGGCGGCGGCGAGGAAGTACATCTCCACCGGGGCGCCGGAGTTCTGGCCGATGTCCTGGGCATAGCGGAAGAGCTCCGGATACTGGACGGCCGCCACGAGCGAGGTCGTCTTCAGCATGTTGATGACTTCGTTGCCCGTGGGCGGCACGATCACCCGCATCGCCTGCGGGATCACGATCCGGCGCAGCGTCTTGGCGTGGCTCATGCCCAGTGCGTGCGAGGCCTCGGTCTGGCCCTCGTCGACCGCGAGCAGGCCGGCGCGGCAGATCTCCGCCATGTACGCGGCCTCGTTGAGACCGAGGCCGAGCAGCGCCGTCAGCAGCGGCGTCATGAAGTCCGACCAGTAGTTCTTGTAGATCGGACCGAGGTTGATGTACTCGAAGACCAGGCCCAGGTTGAACCAGAGGAACAACTGGACCAGCACCGGGGTGCCGCGGAAGAACCAGATGTAGAACCAGGCGATCGACGAGGTCACCGGGTTCTTCGACAGCCGCATCACCGCGAGGCCGATGCCGCCGACGATGCCGATCACCATCGACAGAACCGTCAGCAGGAGCGTCTTGTAGACACCGGTCATGATCCGGTGGTCGAAGAAGTAGTCCGGCACGGCATGCCAGTTGATCTTGCCCTGGCCGAACGCGTAGATGATCGAGACCAGGATGCCGATCGCGACGACGGCGGAGACGTACCGCCCGTAGTGCCGGACCGGTATGGCCTTGATGGGCTTCGGAGCGGCCGGGGGAGTGTCCTCGGGCCCCGGCGCTCTCTCGATGTCAGAAGTCACGGATGTTGCCTCTCAGCGACGGCGGATCCGCGGTCACTTGCCGCCGTTGATCACGGACGACTTGACGGCACCGTCCTCGGCGCCCCACTTGGTCAGGATCTTCTGGTACTCGCCGCTCTTGATCACGGCGTTCATCGCGGCCTGCAGCGCGTCCCGCAGCTGGGTGTTGCTCTTGGCGACCGCGATGCCGTACGGCGCCGCCTCGACCTGGTCGCCGACCAGCTGGAAGTCCTTGCCGCCGCCCGAGGTCTTCACCGCGTAGGCGGCGACCGGGAAGTCGGAGGAGGCCGCGTCCGCGCCGCCGGAGCGCAGCCGGGTCTGGGCCTGCTGGTCGTCGTCGAAGGGCTCGATGGTGATCTTCTTGCCGCCCGTACACTTCTTCGTCTCGGTCTTGGCGAGGTCCTCCGAGACCGTGCCGCGCTCGACCGCGAGCTTCTTGCCGCACAGGTCGGCCCACGAGGCGATGTTTCCGGTGTCGCCCTTGCGCGTGTAGATCGAGACACCGGCGGTCAGGTAGTCGACGAAGTCGACGCCCTCGCCGACCTTCTTGCCCGTGTCGCCGTCGATGCCGTTCTGCCGGTTCTTGTTGTCGGTCATCGCGGACATGGCGATGTCGTAGCGGTTGGAGCGCAGACCGGTGAGCAGCGCGTCGAACGTGCCGTTCTCGAACTCGAACTTCACGCCGAGCTGCTTGCCCATGGCGGCCGCGAGGTCGGGGTCGAGGCCGACGACCTTGCCGGAGTTGTCCTTGAACTCGACCGGCGCGTACGCGATGTCCGAGCCGACCTTGACGACTCCCGCGCTGCGGATCGAGGCGGGCAGCTTGGAGGCCAGCGGCGCCGAGCTGGTGGACGCGCTGCTGGAGTCGTTGCCCTTCTTGGTCTGGTCGCCGCAGCCGGCGAGCAGCAGGGAGCCGGCGACCGCGATCGCACCGACCGCTGCCAGCCGGGTGTGCGGGGCGGTCGTACGACGGGCGGAGCGTGCGGTCATGATGGATTCCTCCGGCGGATGGATGGCGGTGCCGACGGGTCGACGAGAACACACACCTTCGGGTGTCGCGACCTCGTGTGATTAGGGCATCTTGCCATTCGGACTGAACCATTCAGGGGACTCCCTATGTCAAAATCGGATAACGGGTGAACCCCGAAACGCATCAGGTCGGTACATCAGGACGCCCTGATCACGGACCATCTGCTGGAATCACTCCTTCCGGCCGGAAGATCTTCGGCATGTCTCACGATGTGATCGATCATCGTTCCGCCCTCGGCCGACGAGATGTGACCTTGCGCCTATTGGACTCGTCCTCGGCGCCGTCCGTCCGGTAAGAAGGTTCTTTACACCCCTCATCCGGGGCTCAGGGCGCGTGTGCGGCGCGCCCGTCGCGCAGGTGCTCGTACGCATCAACTCTCTGGGCCCTGCGCGGTGCCCGCCCACCCCTCACCAGGGAGTGGCCACCCTCAAAATCAATGAAGACTTAAGGGGTAAGACAAAGTGGCAGCGGAGATCGTCAATCCTCGCAGCGACAGCAGTACGGATCAGGACGGCGGGGCCGAGCCCCTCGATTCCTTCGATCCTGCGTTCGCGCTGCACCGCGGCGGCAAGATGGCCGTGCAGGCCACCGTGCCGATCCGCGACAAGGACGACCTGTCCCTGGCGTACACACCCGGCGTCGCGCGCGTGTGCACCGCGATCGCGGAGCAGCCGGAACTCGTCCACGACTACACATGGAAGTCGTCCGTGGTCGCCGTCGTGACGGACGGTACGGCTGTGCTCGGACTCGGCGACATCGGTCCCGAGGCCTCCCTCCCCGTCATGGAGGGCAAGGCGATCCTGTTCAAGCAGTTCGGCGGCGTGGACGCGGTGCCGATCGCGCTGGACTGCACCGGCGTCGACGAGATCATCGAGACCGTCGTGCGCCTCGCGCCCTCCTTCGGGGGCGTCAACCTGGAGGACATCTCGGCGCCGCGCTGCTTCGAGATCGAGCGCAGGCTCCAGGAGCGGCTCGACATCCCGGTCTTCCACGACGACCAGCACGGTACGGCGATCGTGACGCTGGCGGCCCTCCGCAACGCGGCGAAGCTGACCGGGCGGGAGCTGGGCGACCTGCGGGCGGTCATCTCGGGTGCCGGTGCGGCTGGCGTGGCCATCGCCAAGTTCCTGCTGGAGGCGGGGCTCGGTGACGTCGCCGTCGCCGACCGCAAGGGCGTTGTCTCGCGCGACCGGGACGACCTCACGCCCGTCAAGCGCGAACTGGCCGAGCTGACCAACAAGGCGGGGCTCTCCGGCACGCTGGAAGCGGCTCTGGAAGGCGCCGACGTCTTCATCGGTGTCTCCGGCGGTACGGTCCCGGAGCCGGCCGTGGCCTCGATGGCCAAGGACTCCTTCGTCTTCGCCATGGCCAACCCGAACCCCGAGGTGCACCCCGATGTGGCGCACAAGTACGCGGCGGTCGTCGCGACGGGCCGTTCCGACTTCCCGAACCAGATCAACAACGTGCTGGCGTTCCCGGGCATCTTCGCGGGCGCGCTCCAGGTGCGGGCGTCTCGGATCACCGAGGGGATGAAGATCGCGGCGGCCGAGGCGCTGGCCGGGGTCGTCGGGGACGACCTTGCCGCGGACTACGTGATCCCCTCGCCGTTCGACGAGCGGGTCGCGCCTGCGGTGACGGCCGCTGTGGCCGCGGCGGCGCGGGCGGAGGGCGTTGCCCGCCGGTAGTCCGAATGGCCCCGCCCATTTGGGCGGGGCCATTTTTTTTACCCACCCGCCCGCCCGTTCGGGTGATTGAGAGGTGGGCGTTTCGGGTGGGGGCTCGGGTCGTTGGGCGGCTGACGGCTGACGGCTGACGGCTGACGGCTGACGGCTGACGGCTGACGGCCCGGCGGGTCGGCGGGTCGGCGGGTTGAGGTCTGAGGCCGGGCGGGTCGGCGGGTTGAGGCCTGTATCGGGCAGTCCGGCCGGTTGAGGCCTGCGGCCCGGCAGCCCTGCCGGTTGAGGTCTGAGGCCGGGCGGGTCGGCGGGTTGAGACCTGCGGCCAGGCAGTCCGGCGGGTTGAGGCCTGCATCGGGCAGCCTGACCGGTTGAGGGCTGCGGCCGCGCGCCCGGGCGGGCTGACGCCTGCGGGGTCGTTGGGTTTGGGTTGGCGTTCGCCGGTGTGCGGATGTCCCGGCCCGTCCCGCGTTTGAGGACGAGGTCCGTTCAGGGCCGGAGCGGGGGTCTGGGGGCGGCAGCCCCCTGGACGGCCACCCGAACACCCCCCGTCCCTTGGCAAGAGGGCATGTGTCACACCGCGAGGTAGTTCCCCGCGCCACCGGCGGAGCCTATGGTCAAGGGCATGTTCGCCGTCTACGCCGCCCGAATCGACCGCGACCAGCCGCTCTCCGGCCTTGAGTTGGGGGAGCGTCCCGCCCCCGAGGCCCGGCCGGGCTGGAGCACCATCGATGTCAGGGCCGCCTCCCTCAACCACCACGACCTGTGGTCCCTGCGTGGCGTGGGCCTCGCGGAGGACAAGCTGCCGATGATCCTGGGCTGCGACGCCGCCGGCGTCGACGCGGACGGCAACGAGGTCGTCCTGCACTCCGTCATCGGCCAGACCGGCCACGGCGTCGGTCCCAGGGAACCCCGCTCCATCCTCACCGAGCACTACCAGGGCACCTTCGCCGAACAGGTCGCCGTACCGACGTGGAACGTGCTGCCGAAGCCGAAGGAGCTGTCCTTCGCGGAGGCCGCCTGTCTGCCCACCGCCTGGCTGACGGCGTACCGCATGCTCTTCACCAACTCCGGTGTACGGCCCGGCGACTCGGTGCTCGTCCAGGGCGCGGGCGGCGGTGTCGCCACGGCCGCGATCGTGCTCGCGAAGGCGGCCGGGCTGAGGGTCTTCGCGACCAGCCGGGACGAGGCCAAGCGGAAGCGGGCGCTGGAGCTGGGCGCTCTGGAGGCGGTGGAGCCGGGGGCTCGGCTGCCGCAGCGTGTGGACGCCGTCATCGAGACCGTCGGCGCGGCCACCTGGTCCCACTCGGTCAAGTCGCTGAAGCCGGGCGGCACGCTCGTCATCTCGGGTGCCACGAGCGGTGACCGCCCCTCGCACGCCGAACTGACCCGCATCTTCTTCCTCGAACTCAAGGTCGTCGGCTCGACCATGGGCACCAAGGACGAGCTGGAGGACCTGCTCGCCTTCTGCGCCACGACGGGTGTCCGCCCGGTCATCGACGAGGTACTCCCACTGGACCGGGCCCGTGAGGGCTTCGAACGCCTCGACTCCGGCGACCAGTTCGGCAAGATCGTGCTCACGAACGGCTGACGTTTCCTGGTATTTCCCTCGACGGCCGGTCCGGTTTCCCGGGCCGGCCGTCGGCGTCTGCCGACGTACCGACATCGCCCGTCAACTTTGGTTGACATGCAAGGTGTGTCAACGTAGGTTGACATCATGACCGAAGCAACGGATCTCGCCGAGCGCGCGGGCGACCGTGACCCACGGGTCGGCCTCCGTGCCGTGTCCGCGCTGCGCAAGCTGGTGGAGCAGTTGGAGGCCGTGCAGGTGCGCGCCGCGCGCAATCAGGGCTGGTCGTGGCAGGAGATCGCCGCGGAACTCGGAGTCAGCAGGCAGGCCGTCCACAAGAAGTACGGGAGGCAGTGATGTTCGAACGGTTCACGAAGGACGCCCGCGCAGTGGTGCGGGGCGCGGTGGAGTACTGCGAGCGGTCCGGGACCGGTTCCGGTTCCGTCGAGGCCGAACATCTGCTCCTGGCACTCCTCGACCGCGAGGGCAGTCGCGCCTCCTTCACCCTGACCGCCCTCGGTCTCACCACCGACGAGCGCAAGGAGTCCCTACGGCAGGCTCTCGGCGACGCGCGCCGACGTGCCGGGCTCTCGCAGTCGGAGGCCGACGCCCTTGCCGGACTCGGCATCGACGTCTCGGAGATCGTCGCCCGCGTCGAGGAGGTGCACGGTGTCGGCGCGATGTCCGGCGACCGCAAGAGCGGGGAGTGGCGGTCGGGCCGCCGTACCTTCAGCCGGGGTGCCAAGAACGTCCTGGAGAAGTCCCTGCGCATCGCCGTGGCCCACCACGACCGGCACATCGGCGACGAGCACCTCCTCCTCGCCCTGACCATCCTCCCCGGCGTGCCCGGCGAGGTGCTCGCCGATCACGGGGTGACCCACGAAGCGGCGACACGCGTCCTGTACGGCGGGGGAGAGGCGAAGGCGGGGTGAGGAGCGGGGCGGTGCGCCTCGGTCCGATGGCGCGGCGCACCGCCTGCGGGCCCTGGCCCTGGCCTCGGCTCAGGCCTTGCGGCCGCCCCGCAGTATCGCTCCGATGTGCGCCGCCGCCGCGGACAAGTGGCGGCGCGTGTCGCGGAGTTGGTCCTCGGTGACACCGCGGTCGCGGGCCGCGTCGCGGATGTCGTCCCGGAAGCGGTCGAGGAGCCGGTCCAGATCGCGGGCCGGGTCGCCGGTGGAGTCCTCGTGGGCCCAGGACGGCTCGTACTCCGCGGGGAAGTCCTCCGGGGTCTGGCTGTACTCGGGTGCCGACGTCCCCGATGCCGATCCCGGTCCCGACGCGGGTGCCGATGCCGACTTGCCCGTACCCGGCCGCCCCCCGAACCCGAAGTCCTTGCCGAACTCCTTCCCGAAGTCCCCGAACTCCTTTGCCAGTTCGGTCAGACTCTCCCGTACGCCCGTGGGCCAGTCGCCGCGCGCGAAGTGGTCCTGCGCGTGCTCCTGGACCTGGCGGCCGATGCGCTGCATCTCCTCCTGGGCCTGAGCCCACGCCCGGGCCTGCGCCTCCTTGGCCTGGCGCCGCGCCTGCTGGGCCTCCTCGCGGGCCCGCCGGCTCTCGTCCTTGGCGCGCCGGGCCTGCTCCTTCCACTCCTGCTTGGCGCGGCGCATCTCCTCCTTGGCGGCGCGCCACGACTCCTTGTCGCCGAAGTCCGTGAAGTCCCCGGCGGTGCCCTCGTGTTCGCCGCCGCGAGCCCGCGCGCTGCCGGTGCCGCGCCGGGCCTCGGAGGCCGCCGCGCGCATCTCGCGGCGCAGGTCGCCCGCCGCGCCCCGGACATCGGCCCGGATCTCGGCGGCCAACTCGGCGACGGACTCGCGAATCTCCAGCTCCAGGTCCGCCAACTCGCCGCTGCGGTCGGCCAGTTCGGCGCGGCCGGCGTCCGTGATGGCGTACACCTTCCGGCCGCCCTCGGTGGTGTGGGTGACCAGGCCCTCGGCCTCCAGCTTGGACAGGCGCGGGTAGACCGTGCCGGCCGACGGCGCGTACAGCCCCTGGAAGCGCTCCTCCAGGAGGCGGATCACCTCGTAGCCGTGGCGTGGGGCCTCGTCCAGCAGCTTCAGCAGGTAGAGGCGGAGGCGGCCGTGGGCGAAGACGGGAGGCATGTCAGAGCACCTTCTTGTCGGTCGTACCGTCGGCCGCGGCGCTGCCGGAAGCACCGTCCGGGCCGGAAACGGAATTGTCCCCCGAGTCGCCCTGGGCCCCGTCCCCAGGGGCGTGTGCGGTGTCGTCCACGGTGCCGGACGCGGGCGCGTTGGCCGAGTCGTCCGAGGCGTCCGAGGTATGCGGCCCCTTGGTCATGTCGGGACGCGGAGTCTTGTCGGCCCGCGTCGCCGTGGTGGCGGCCCCCGTGTCACCGTCGCTGTCCCACGCCCCGTCGCCCTCGTCCTCCTCCGCCGCCGGCCGGCGCAGCAGGGCGATCGAACCGGAGACGGTCGTGGCACGCAGCTTTCCGGTGCCCGCGCCCAGGCGGCCGGTGATCTTGTGGGCGCCCCACTGGCCATGCACCCGCAGCCCGTCGAAGGCGTTGGAAATGGAACCGCTCGCCGTGTTCGCCTCGACGTCCGCGTCCGCCGGATGCGGCAGCCGGATGGCGATCTCGCCCGAGACATTGGTCAGCCGGACGTCGGTCGGGCCGTCCGGGTCGAGGTCCACGATCATGGAGCCGCTCACCGACTCGGCGCGCACAGAGGTCCCCGAACCCTCGACGACGGTGAGGTCGCCGGAGACGGAGTTGAACCGGAGGTCACCGGTGACGGCCTGGGCCTCCAGGTTCCCCGAGACGGTCTCGGCGCGGACCGGGCCGGAGAGGCTGACGAGGGTCGTGTCGCCCGTGACGCCCCGCACCACCGAAGGCCCGCTGATCCCGGAGACGACGGCCGCGGCGCCGACCACTCCGACCTCGACCCGGGTGCTCGCCGGAACCGCCAGCGAGACCACCGCGCTGCGCCGCCACCCCTTGCGGTCGAGCCACTTGAGGAAGCCCTTCCAGGGCAGGTCCTCGTACGCCACCGTCAGGGTGCCGTGCTGCTGGGTCACCACCAGGGGCGGCCCGTCGATCTCGGAGACTTCGAGGCGGGCGGAACCCTCGTCGGTCCCCACGACGTTCACCGTTCCGTTGACGATGCGTACATGGAGATCGCTCACGGGCTCGTCGAACGTGAGCTTCTTGGGCTCTGCGACGGACCACTCGGACATGATGCAGACCTCCTCGGTCGTACCGCACGGGACGGGAACGGACACAGACGGGACCGGACGCGACGCGCCATATCGCGTCTTCCGAGAAACACGATATATCGCGGATGCGGAAAGTCAAGACACTCGTTTCGGTGATCGCCGATCGACCCCGACCGTCCAACGACCGGCGGAAAGGGGTGTATTGCCCTAGCGTGTGACCATGTCCACGGAGAAGTCCCAGGTCGGACGCCGGGCCGGTGCCGGTCCCGGCGCGCTGCTGCTCTGCCGGGCGGAGGCGGATTCGGTCGCTCCGGCGGCACATCTGCTCCGCGAGCGCATGCTGCTGACCCGCGCGGGCGACGGCTGGAGCGTGCTGGTCCCCGAGGGCAAGCCCTGGCTGGACGGCGACGAACCGGTCGACCGCGTCCTCACCGGCTGGGCCGCCGCACTCGCCGTCGGCGCCCCCTGGCCCGTACTCGCCCTGTGGTGGGACGCCGACCGCGCCGGTTACACCCTGGCCTCGGGCTTCCGCCGTCCCGTCGGCTACGTCTGGCTCTCCGACGGGACCCCTGTCGGCGAGGACGAGGCGATGCGCAGCTTCGCCGCCCGCCTGGCCCTGGACCCCGTACTGGATCTCCAGTCCCTCGACCACCTGACCAAACCGGACCCCGAGGCCGACGCCCGCACCCGTCTGCGCGGCCTCCTGGCGGTCCTCACGCGCGCGGGAGTGGCCCTGCCGGCAGGCCTCACCCCCGGCGAACCGGCGGACCGCCTCCGCGAGATCGCCCGCACCCGCCCGGACGCCCGGCAGATCGAGCGCTGGGGCTGGCGCGAGACGATCCGCACGGAACTAGACGCGGCCGACAACAGCCGCCTGGGCCCCTGGCTCCCCTGGTCCGGCACGTACGCGACCAGTGCCCTGTCCGTGGCCCAGCTGACGGCGGGCGTTCCGCTCACGGCCTGGGGCCTACGGCGCCGCAGCGCGGGCTGGACCGTCGCAGGGGTACTGCTCCTGGCGCAGGGGGCACTGGGCATCGCCTACGGCCTGGCCCGCCCGCGCGACTGACACAGGGGGCGCGACGGGCCGTCGTAGCAACTGCTACTCGTCGAAATGGCTACTCGTCGTCGTCCTCGTCGTCCAGCCGGGCCAGCCAGGTCGCCAGGCGCTCCACCGGGACCTCGAAGTCGGGGTTGAGGTCGACGAACGTCCGCAGCTGCTCGGCGAGCCACTCGAAGGTGACTTCTTCCTCGCCGCGCCGCTTCTCCAGTTCTTCGATGCCACGGTCCGTGAAGTACATGGGTCAAGGATAAGTGCGTGCAAACGGCCGGGCCGCACCCCCTCATGGCCTGGTTCTTCACCGGCGTCGGCATGATCCCGGTGGACCGGGACGGA